>NZ_LZMO01000068.1:0-15607 GCF_001665715.1 Gordonia sp. 852002-10350_SCH5691597 | reverse complement strand
GTTTGCGCCTGAGATGGCGTCGCGAGCGTCGGCAGACATCACAGCATGACGGTGGTATTCGGCGCACCTGCAACGCCAGAACCACTGCTGCGTAAGCAGTTTCCTGGCGGTACCTCTGTCGAGTGGTCGTTGTGTTCGCCTGATGCGGCGTTGCAGGCCGCGCGTGTGACCGGTGGTGCAACGTTTCTGCAGACCGAGCACGTCGTCACTTCGACCGCGGCACGTGCCCGCGGCGACGAGCATCGTTCCGTCGTGGGCGCTGTCGCCAGATTCGACACAACACTGGACCCGGTAGCGATGGCCGCAGCGCTGACGGCCTTCGTACAACGGCACGACGAACTGCGGAGTTTCTACACACTGGGCGAGGTGGGTGTCGAGAGGCGTGTCATACCGCAGACCCACGTCGAGATGGTGGCGCAGTGGCCGCTCGGTCGGGATCGGAAGGTCGACGCAGAGGAGGCGGGCGACTACCTTGCGAATCGCATCTCCGTTACGACCGCGTTCGATTCCCCGCAGTCGATGCACTTCGGAGCGTTCGACGGCGACGGTGGATTCACGTTCTACCTCGGCGCCGATCACGTTCACGGCGACGGCTATTCGCTATGGCTGGCGATGGACGAGATCAACGCCCTGTATCGGGCGGAGACCACGGGGACGTCGGCGACGCTGACCGACGTCGCATCGTTCGGCAACTACGTGGCCGATGAGCATCGTCGCGCTGCGCGCGTGCGCGCCGATGACATCGGCGTCAAGGCGTGGCGAGAAGCTTTGGCCATCAAGGGATCTCTTCCCGCATCACCGGTCCCACTCGGACTCGACGACGACGCTCCCGTCCCTGCTGTGCGCTGCCGTCGTGACCTGCTCACGGCGGACGAAGCGGATGCGCTCGACGTCGTCAGTGCCTCGTCGAGCTGGGTCACCATCGCTGGATGTCTCTTCTCCGCGTTGGCATCTGCGCAGTACATATGTACAGGGGAGAAGCGATTCTTCACGACGACCGCGCTGGCAACCCGCGGGATCGAGTTCGAGTTCACCCAGGGCTGGGCGTGCAACTTCGCGCCGGTCTACTTCGACGTTGATCCCGGAGCTGATCCGATTGAGCTGGCACGCACGGCATCCGTCGCGGTGAAGCGGGCCAAAGGCGCTGCCGCGGCTCCGATCGGTGCGGTTCTGCAGGTGCTTGCGCGGTCAGGCGAGCTTCCACAGATGGCCGGTTCTCCTCAGATGGTGACCTACATCGATCACCGTCGGCTGCCGGGAATCGACGACCCCACTGTCGGAACAACTGTGGGTTTTCCCGGCATCGGCAAAACCAAGAACTCCAACCTGTGGCTGAGTCGGATGGTCGACGGGCTGGTCGTCGAGTCTCAGATTCCCGACAATGATGTTGCGCGCGCACACATCGAGCGCTATCTCGACACAGTTGCGGCACAGCTCAGGGCGCTCCTGGAATCTGCGGACTCCGCGGTCACCGCGATCGCGGGTACCCGGGTGAGGCAATGAAACTAGCCGGTATACAAGACTATTCGCTGATATCAGGCCAACTCGACGTCTTTCATGCCGATCTCGTCGGAGATGATCTGCCTTCCGATACCGGATTGTCGGAGAACGAGCGATTTCACGTCGATTCGCATCGAGCGGGACATCCGGGTTCGCTGACCCTGGTCCTCGACTTCGCCTATGCGGTTGATCGTGTTCTGCTAGAACGGCTTCCCGAGGTGCTGCTGTCCCGGCACGACATACTGCGGACCTATATTTCCGCGGAAGGCGATGACCTCAGTCGGCGCGAGATCCCATTGTCTTCGATCAGCGTCAGCGTCGACTCGCAGGCTCCGACGGACCTGTCAGACGCGGAGATGACGGAGCTGGTACTCGCACGAATCGCTATGGCGTGCAATCCAACCAAGCCGCTGTCACACTTCTTCGCGGCGGTGCTCCGTCCCGATACCACCACGGTGATCTGCGCGTTCGATCACGTCTACGTCGACGCCCGATCGTTGACGGTGCTCGCGGCGGATATCTCCGACGTGGTTGCCGGCCGTCAACTGTCGAGTGCTGGCTCGGGGCTCGCCGCCGTGCG
The DNA here is from genome assembly GCF_001665715.1 of Gordonia sp. 852002-10350_SCH5691597. Taxonomy (NCBI): domain Bacteria; kingdom Bacillati; phylum Actinomycetota; class Actinomycetes; order Mycobacteriales; family Gordoniaceae; genus Gordonia; species Gordonia sp. 852002-10350_SCH5691597. The sequence goes on along the minus strand of NZ_LZMO01000068.1, from coordinate 13,527 downwards.
CGCGCACCTGTTCGGTGGTGACGTGGCTCCCGACGATCCGCGACTTGCCGGTTGGTTCCGCTTCCTCGACGAGTCCGACTGGGAAATACCAGCTTTCCCCCTCGACCTGGGGCTGGAACCGGGACGACGAGCGCCGATGAGAACACGGGTGAGCACCCTCCTCGGTCGGTCCGAGGCGCTGCACTTCAGCTCGGCAGTCCACAAGCGTGGCGCGAGAACGTTCTCGGCGCTGTTGACGTGCATCGGACGCGCGATTCGACTGGCGGGTGGTCCGGCCGACACCGCGATGATCGTGCCTGCGGGACTTCAGACATCCGAGTCGATCGTTGCCTGGGTGGTTGCCAACATCCCGCTGCGTGTCCACGGTGGGGGGGATGTCGTCGAACTGTTGCCGCTCAACGCACATCGACTTTCCGAAGCCCTACCGCTTGCGAGCGTCGGACTGACGGCGGTCTATCAGACATTCGGCAGCAGATTGCGTAGTTCGCGCGGGGATGTCTTCATGGTTTCCTACGTCGATTACACCCGGCAACGCCAGCCGTCGAAAGATGTCGCAGTGCAACAGTTGTCGGGCGACCACGCGACAGACAACGTTCAGTGGTGGCTGTGGCGCGACGACGATGGTATTCATGCACGGGTTCGGTACCCCGCTACAGCTGCGGCGGAGTCCGTGGTCGGCGACGTCCTGGAGTTCACCGGTGCTGCGGTCAGGGAGATCAGCGAGCGGCTCGTTGATCAGCGAACATCAGTGGGCACATCGCCGTCGCCCGCGTTCTTGGAGTGATACCAATCGAGATAACCCCGAGTACCGTAAGCCTGCAGTCGTCGAAGAGAAGTGAAGACAACGGCATGTGGTGCGAGCGCTATGGCGTCTGCACCTGCGTACTCTGCGACACGTTGCTGTAGAACCGCGTCCTCGTCGACATCGTCGATCTTCGTTCGCGGGAATCCGCCTGCCGCACAGTAGGTGTCAGCGGTGACCGCCAGATTGTTGCCGACAACCAGGAAACTCTTACGTAGGTGCGCAGGTTGAGATCGTGTGCGCAACCAGGTGATGAAGTGTCCGAGGCGCCACGTCGTACCGATCAGGTTGAACGCAATGGCACGGGCTCCATCGGAACTGCGGGCACGCACCCGACCTCCCACAAGGCTTTTGCCATCAAGCAGTGGGGCGACGATCTGTGTCAGCCAGTCCGGCGCGGGAAGCGTATCGGCGTCGGTGCGAGCGATGAACTGGGCGCCGCTGTCGATGGCATAGCGAAAGCCCGAGTCTGCGGCGCTGCCTGTGCCCTTCTCGGTTTCGGTGAGCACATCGATGGGGACAGCCGAGTGGGATGCGAGCTGGCGAACGAGATCGCCTGTCCCGTCGGTACTGTTGTTGTCCACCACGATGATGCGGAATGGCGCACCAGCATCGTGGGCGGCGGTATCGCGAAAGGTCTGCTGCTGCAATGCCCGGATCGTGTCGTCGATGTAGCCGACCTCGTTGTAAGCGGGGACCACGACAGCGACTCGCGGGGCCGCCAACTCGGTGCTTTCGTTCGCCATGCTGCCATTCAACCGGGATGGTGACTGTCTTGCACGTGAATGTGATGTGAGTAAAGCGACGTCGGGGTAGTGGGCAATCCAGAGACGCAGGGACTGCTCAGTGCGCGACCGGGCAGCCGCCGGCCGCGCCGTACCGAACGGGCAGGTCTTTGACGCCGTTGAGCCAGCCTGATCGCACACGACGCAGCTCGCCGATCCGTTCGATGTCGGGAAGTACGTCTGCGACAGCGTTGAGGATCAGGGAGAGTTCGAGGCGCGCGAGGTTGGCACCGATGCAGAAGTGGGCGCCGTTGCCGCCGAAAGCGAGATGCGGATTGGGATCCCGGAGGATGTTGAACGTGAACGGCTCGTCGAAGACGTCCTCGTCGTAATTTGCCGAACCGTAGAAGATTCCGACCCGTTGTCCCGCGGCGATGTCGACGCCCTCGATGCTGGTGTCCACCTTGGCCGTCCGCTGGAAGGCGTTGACCGGGGTCGACCAGCGCAGCACCTCGTCGATCGTGGTCTTCGGGCGCTGCGACTTGAACAACTCCCACTGCCCAGGATGGGACATGAAGGCATTCATGCCGTGGCTGGTCGCGTTGCGCGTCGTCTCATTTCCCGCTGTGATCAACAGGATGACGAAGAACCCGAACTCGATGTCGGACAACGACTCTCCGTCGATGTCTGCCTCTATCAGTGTGGTGACGATGTCGTCGGTGGGGTTGCGTCGACGCTCCTCGGCCATCGAATAGGCGTAGCCGAGCAGTTCGGCGTTGGCCATCGCGGGGTCGATCGTGTGGTCGGGATCGTCGCTGTTGATGATCGCGTCGACGAGCTCGTGAATACGTGGACGGTCGACTGTCGGGACACCGATGAGATCCAGAATCGCCTGCAGGGGAAGGTGGATGGCCACGTCGTCGACGAAGTTTCCCGACTCCTTGGCTGCGGCTGATTCGACGATCCGGCGGGCCGACGTTGCGAGATTCTCCTCCAGTGACCCAACGGCCTTCGGCGTGAAGAGTCGCGACACGATCTTGCGCAGACGAGTGTGCTCCGGCGGATCGTGGTTGATGAGTAGCGCCTTGGTGAACTCTATCTGGTCGGGGGTGACGTAGTCGGGGAGTCGGATGATGGCGCCGTTGGCGTTCGTCGACCACACCTGGTTGTTCTTCGAGATCTCGCGCACGTCTCTGTGCCGCGAGATCGCCCAGTAGCCGCCGTCGGTGAAACCGGAGGTGCCGAGTGGCTGTTCGTTCCACCAGACGGGTGCGGTCTGGCGCAGGTGAGCGAATTCGGTCATCGGTAAGCCGGATTCGAGCACATCGGGATCGGTGAAATCGAAACCCTTGCCGAATGGGCAAGCCGCATCGGTGGTGATGGCTGTCATGGCTTCACCATACATTCTGATCATATGTGTATGGTCGTTTTCCCGTGATACGGTCTGCGCTGGTAGAGGTCGGTACTGGGAAGTGGGTGCCAGGACATAGGTACTGGGAAAGCGGTGCCGGGAGGTGGTCGCGAGACATGCGTACGCACGGCTGGGCCGGAAGCGTCCCGATCGACGACGCCGAGGCCACGGCGCGCATTCTTGCGGCCGCAAGGTCGGCGATCGACGAACACGGTGTGGCGACGACGATCAGCGACGTCGCGCGCACTCTCGGAGTCACTCGTCAGACCGTGTATCGATACTTCCCCAGTACCGAGGCGCTACTCCGGGCAACCGCGTTCGACGCCGTCGGCGCGTTTCTCGAGCGAATCGCGGCACGTCTCAGCGGTATTCGTGAGCCCGACGTCGCTGTCGTCGAGGGAATCGATGCGGTACTCCAGGAACTGCCAGACGACCGCTACGTCGGCCTGCTGTTCAGGGCGGACAACGTGAGTCTGTTCGCTGTGGAGGGAGTGACGTCGGAGGCCGGTCAGGGTTTCGCGCGCTCGATGGTCGAGCGTATGGACGTCGACTGGGCTGCTCTCGGGTACGGCCCGGCCGAGATGGACGTCATCGTCGAAATAGTCTTGCGCACACTGCAGTCCATGATGATCGACCACGGCACGGAGCGGTCGGGCGCGCAGCGACGTGCATTTCTCGACGCATGGGCGGGTGCGGCGATTCGCGCATTGCCCGCGCACGCGGACGTGTCGGGTGATCGCAGTTGACTCAGCGTGGTGTGCAGATCACCACCGGGATGGTGCGATCGGTCCACGCCTGATAGGTATCGAAGTCGGCGTACAGCTCCACCAGGCGGGCCCAGAGCTGATTCCGCTCCTTTTCGTTCGCCGTCCGTGCCGTGTATTCGCCCGTCTGCGAACCGATCTGGATCGACACGTCCGGGTTGCTGCGCAGGTTGAGGTACCACGCCGGGTTCGACGGTAATCCGCCCTGCGAGGCGACGACGACGACCGTCTCGCCGTCGCGCAGATAAAGCAGCGGCACGGTGCGCGGTTGGCCGGACTTGCGGCCGATCGTGGTCAGCAGACATACGTCGACGGGGTTGCGCATCGCCGCGCCGACCCGCCAGGTGCGGCCGAGCCGACCGCCGCTGCGTTTGTACAGTGCGGTGTTGAGGCGCGAGCCGAGTTTCATCGCTTTCGCCACGAGCGGTGAATCGAGTTGTGCCGGACGGTTTTCAGCTTTCATGCGCGCTCCCGTGACTCTCAGATGCGCTCGAGGATGGTGCCGGTTGCCAGTGCGCCGCCCGCGCACATGGTGATCAGAGCGGTCTGTGCGTCGCGCCGTTCGAGTTCGTACAGAGCGGTGGTGAGCAACCGCGAACCCGTGCTGCCGACCGGGTGCCCGAGGGCGATCGCGCCGCCGTTGACGTTCACCTTGTCCATGTCGGCGCCGTGTACCTGGGCCCAACTGAGGACAACCGAGGCGAAGGCCTCATTGATCTCGACTATGTCGATGTCGGACAACGACATTCCCGCTTTGGCCAACACTCGCTCGGTGGCTTGGACCGGGCCGTCGAGGTGGTAGTACGGCTCGGAACCGACGAGGGCGGCCGCCCTCAGTCGCGCTCGCGCTCGGAGTCCGAGCTCGCGTGCTCTGGTCTCGTCCATCAGCAGGACGGCCGCAGCGCCGTCGGAGATCTGGGACGACGTGCCGGCGGTGTGGATGCCGCCGTCGATGACTGGCTTGAGTGCCGCGAGCGATTCGGGCGTGGTGTCGCGAAGCCCCTGATCGCGTGTGACGTCGATGATGTTGCCGGTTACCACGCCCTCTTTGGTGCGCTCAGGTGCCTTGAGGCTCAACACTTCACGGTCGAACCGGTGCTCATCCCATGCCTGACGCGCACGTTGCTGGCTTCGCACCCCGAGTTCGTCGACGTCGGTGCGGGTGATCCCGCGGCGTGCCGCGATACGCTCCGCCGCCTCGAACTGGTTGGGCATCTCGACGTTCCAGGAGTCCGCGTGGTACGGGCCGGCGTCGACGCCCACGTTCGACCCGAGTGGTGTGTGCGTCATGAGCTCGACCCCACACGCGATGCCGACGTCGATCACGTCCGAGGCAATCAGCCCGGCGATCAAGTTGTTTGCCTGTTGCGCCGAGCCGCACTGGCAGTCGATGGTCGTCGCGCCGGTCTGCTCGGGAAGTCCCGCAGACAGCCACGCCTTGCGCGTGATGTTGCCGGCCTGCGCTCCCGCCTGTGTGACACATCCGCCGATGGCCTGCTCGACCAGCGATGCGTCGATACCCGCCTTCTCGATCAAGCCGCGCTGCGTGAGGCCGAGTAGTTCTTCCGCGTGCAGACCGGAGAGCCAGCCCGCCCTCTTGCCGATGGGCGTTCGCACTGCTTCGACGATTACCGGCACACCCATGTCCGTCACCTTTCGGGCTTCTACTTCTCCGCGCAGGCTTCTCTGCACAGATCGACTGCTCTTGCGCGGACCTGCTGTTCTGTCGCGCAGAACACTGCTCTGGCATGAAAGTAGAACATGTTCCTGTTCCTGTCCATTGCGACGGAGAAAAAGTAGAACGAGTTCCTGTTTTGGTGCGATACTGTGTGTACAGTGAGCGTCAGTGAGACGTGAACACGTTCACGTCTCGGTTGCAGAACACTGAGAACAGGGTGGTATTTCACGTGATCCAGACCGACGGCGTGGGGGCCGACCAGACGTCATCCTCACCAGCAGCATCATGCCCGTTCATGCACCAGGAAGGGTGGGATTTCACCAGTCCCGACCTGCTCGAGAAGGGTATTCCGGTCGCCGAGTTCGCGGCCCTGCGCAAGACCGCACCGGTCTGGTGGAATGCGCAGCTCCCGGGTAAGGGTGGCGGATTCCACGACGGCGGCTACTGGGTCGTCTCGAAGCACGCGCATGTCCGCGAGATCTCCAAGAACAACGAGGACTGGGCAACGTCGACCAACGGCGTCATCATGCGGTTCGACGACGAGATGCCCCAGGACCAGCTCGACGTGACCAAGGCGCTGCTGATCAATCATGACCCGCCGGAGCACACCCGCCTGCGCAAGGTGATCTCGAAGGCGTTCACGCCTCGCGCCGTACAGGCTCTCGAAGAGAAGCTCGACGATGCGGCGCGCACCATCGTGCGCCAAGCGGCCGACCGGGGAACTGGCGACTTCGTCCACGACATCGCCGTCGACCTCCCGCTGCTGGCGATCGCCGATCTGCTGGGTGTCCCGGAGTCGGATCGCAAGAAGCTGTTCGACTGGTCGAACGGCATGATGAACTACGACGATCCCGAGTTCGCAGGCGTTGATCCGCAGATGGCGTCGGCAGAGATCCTCGGCTATGGCTACAACATGGCGGAGGAGCGTCGAAAGTGTCCTGTCGACGACATCGTCAGCACGCTGGTCAACGCCGACATCGACGGACAGCACCTCGACGAGGCCGAGTTCGGATTCTTCTTCATCCTGCTCACCGTCGCGGGCAACGAGACCACGCGCAACGCGATCAGTCACGGCATGAATGCCTTCCTGGAGCATCCCGACCAGTGGGAGTTGTTCAAGAAGGAACGCCCCGCGACGGCGGTCGACGAGATCGTGCGCTGGGCAACGCCGGTGAACTGCTTCCAGCGCACCGCCAAGCGCGACACGCGGGTCGGCGGCGTCGACATCGAGCAGGGGCAGCGCGTCGGATTGTTCTACGGCTCAGCCAATTACGACGAAGACGTGTTCGACGATCCGTTCTCTTTCAACATCCTGCGCGACCCCAACCCGCACGTCGGATTCGGCGGCAACGGAGCGCACTTCTGCGTCGGTGCAAACCTCGCCCGCATGGAGATCAACCTGATGTTCAATGCAATCGCCGACCTCGTGCCCGACATCTCGCGGCTGGACGAGCCGCGTCGACTCCGGCACGGTTGGATCAACGGGGTGAAGGAACTCCAGGTCGACTACGGGACTCGGTGACCGATGAACACTGCAGCCCAACAGGATTCGAGCCAACCTGCATACCTGGGCATCGATAGGGAGAATAATCCCGCCGTGGTGGCGGGTCGGCGATCGCGGGAGGCGGTCGCGGCTCGTGACAAGGAGGCCTGGCTCGACAATTTCGCGGCCGACGCGAAGGTCGAGGACCCGGTCGGGCCGTCGATGTTCGACGAACGAGGGGTCGGATTCCAAGGGCGAGAGCGCATCTCGCAGTTCTGGGATCTGTCGATCGCGACAACCGAGAGTATCGACTTCGTCTTCGACGACGAGATCATCTGCGGCAACGAGGTCGCGTACGTCGGGAAGATCGTGACCCACATCGCGGGCCACGTGTCGGAGGCGCACGGCGTGTTCACCTATCAAGCCGACGACGAGGGCAAGCTGTCGGCGTTGCGCGCGTTCTGGGAGGTCGAGAAGACGATCAACTCGGTCCGGCCGGCCTGACGCTGGGGCTGGGTCGAAATCCGCATCTCGTCTGTGGCGCTTCACCTTCGGCAGTGCCGAAGGTGAAGCGCGAGGAGGTGAGGTGCGGATTTTTCGTGGAACCGATTCGACGCTGCGCGCGTCACAACGTGCATGGTCTACTTCCACGGCGTCACGGGCGCGGTCAATCGCGCCGAGCTCCTCGCGGCGGGTTTCGTCGATCGTGAGATACGACGGGCGCTCGACGTCGGCACCCTCGTGTCGCTGGCACCGGGAGTAGTGATTCCCCGGGATCTGCTGGCTGAAGACACTCCCGAAGAGCGACACCGGCAGCGAGCGCTTGCCGCGATACGACGCGACAACCGGACTCAGGAGGTTCGGTTTGCCAAACACACTCGGGCGCTGGCGCTTTCGTCGGCTGCCGCGGTGCTCGGGTTGCCGGTCTGGGGGTTGGACACCTCGCGGGTGTCGATCGCAGACAGCGGGCGCACGCCGGGCACACGCACCACATCGCGTACGCGGTTGATCACCGACACCCGACCACCAGCCCTCGTCGAGGTCGACGGTGTGCTGGTGGTGTCGCCTGCTCGTACGGTGGTCGACATCGCGCGCACCGGAGCGCGGATACCAGCGATCGCGGTGGGCGATGCCGCGCTGCACGCCGGACTCTGCACCGTCGACGATCTGCAGAACGAGCTGGACCTGCTCACCGGGATGCGTGGGCGTGCCGCGGCGATTCGCGCGATCGGTCGGTGTGACCGCAAGTGTGAGTCGGTGCTCGAGACGCGCAGCCGCGTCGAACTGGTCGACGCTGGCGTCCCGGAGCCGGAGTTGCAGGTGAACATCTATGACGCGCACGGGAACTTCCTTGCGCGCGTCGATCTGTACTGGCGCAATGCGCGACTGTGCGGCGAGGCCGACGGCAACAAGAAGTACGGCGACGATGCCGACGAGACGCGACGTGCACTACTCGGGGAGAAGTCGCGCGGCGACGCGATCGTCGAGACCGGACACGGCCTGTTGCGGTGGGGCTGGCGCGACGTCGACGAGCCTGCGGTGCTGGCCCGTCGGGTGCTGGGAATGCTCGGGCGGCACGCAGAGTGAGGGCCGGCTCTCCGTACAGCCACCTGATCTGCGTGCAGCTACCCTCGGCGGTGCAGAAGGTAGCTGTGCACAGATGAGGTAGCTGCGGGCCGGGGTGTGGGCCAGTCAGGGGCCAGCGGGTGTGCGGCCCGACTAGTTCGTCGGCTTGTCGGCGCCGACGAGCCACATCGAGTAGTACTGCGCCCCGCCGCCGTAGGCGTGGCCGAGGGCTTTGCGGGCGTCGGCAACCTGGTGGTCGCCCGCCTTGCCCATCACCTGGATCGCGGCCTCGGCGAAGCGGATCATGCCCGACGCTCCGATCGGGTTCGACGACAGCACGCCGCCCGACGGGTTGAACGGGATGCGGCCGCCGATCTCGGTCTCGCCGGCCTCGGTGAGCTTCCAGCCCTCGCCCTCGGGGGCGAAACCGAGGCTCTCGAGCCACATGGGCTCGAACCACGAGAACGGGACGTAGACCTCGGCGACGTCGACCTCGTCGATCGGATTGTCGATGCCCGCGGCCTTCCACAGTGCTGCCGCAGCGTCGCGGCTCGCCTGGGGGTTGACGGTGTTGCGGTGCGCGAAGAACAGCGGTTCGGTCCGCATCGCGGTGGCGTGGACCCAGGCGACCGGGCGGCCGTCGGCGACCGCGGCGTCGGCGACCTGCTCGTCGCCGATGACGACCGCGCACGCACCGTCGGACGATGGGCATGTCTCGTCGTAGCGGATCGGGTCCCAAAGCATCTGCGACGCCATCACGCTTTCGACGGTGATGTCGGGTTGGTGTAGGTGGGCCAACGGATTTCGCGCGCCGTTGCGTCGATCCTTGGTGGCGACCATCGCGCCGACGTGCTCGGGCGCGCCCGACTGCCGGATGTACGAGCGCACGTGCGGAGCGAAGAAGCCACCCGCTCCCGCGCCGACCGGCTTGGTGAACGGAACCGGAAGTGACAACGCCCACATGGCATTTGACTCTGACTGCTTCTCCCACGCGATCGCGAGCACACGTTTGTGGACGCCCGCGAACACCAACGACGCCGCGACGTTGGCCGTCGAGCCGCCGACGGAGCCCGCGGTATGCACGCGGATCAGTCGTTTGCCAACGGCGCCAAGGGCGTCGGCCATGGCCAGCTCGGGCATCATCGACCCCTCGAAGAGATCCGGTGCTTTGCCGATGACGATCGCGTCGATCTCGTCGATGCTCACCCCGGCGTCGGCGAGGGCTGCGTCCATCGCCTCGCGGCACATACCTGCCATCGTGACGTCGTGCCTCTTGGCGACGTACTTGGTCTGCCCGGTGCCCAGGACCGCCGCACAGTTGTTGTGTGCCATCAGTTGTCGTCTCCCACGCTCGAGTCGCCGCTCTTGGAATGACCGCTGTTTGAGTCACCCTGCAGCGTGACCACCATGTTCTGTTGCAGCAGAGGGCCGCTCGTCGCGTGCGCCACCGCGGTTTGTGCATCGCCGGTCAGGATGGAGTGTGCCGCGTAGCCGATACGCTGCAGTCCGCCGCTGAACAACGAATTGCCCGTGAGTAGGCCGCCGGACGGATTGATTCGCACCGAGTCGGGCAGTCCGAGCGCGTTGCGGACGATGATTTCCTGGTGCGTATACGGGGCGGCGATCTCGGCGACGTCGACGGCGCGGGTGCGATCGCCGAATGCGGTGTCGGCGGCCAGTGTCGTCGACGGCGAGATGGTCAGATCTCGTGCACCGAAGTTGGCGCTGTCGATCCGGTGGTCCCAGCCGGTGACGAATGCGGGATTGGCGACGAGCTCGCGGGCGCGGCGCTCACTGGCGATGATGACGGCGGCGGCGGCATCGGTGAACGGTGCGATGTCATGTGCGCGAAGGGGATTGGCGATGTAGTCGGTCGCGAGTAGGTCGTCGGTCGACGCCCCGGTCGTGCGTGCTGCGACTGCGGCCATGTCGGTTTCGGTCCACGTACCCGCGTCGAGACCCGCGCGGGCCTGCAGTCCGGCGAGCGCGCGGTCGCCCGGCCAGAGTGGGGCCACCGTGTAGGGATCAGTCTGCATCGACAGCGTGCGATTACTTTCTCCCGCAGAGGATTTGCCGAAGCCGTAGGCGAGGGCGAGGTCGACCTCGCCGCTCGCGATCTTCACCCACGCCTCGTAGAGCGCCCACGCGCCGTCCATTTCGACGTGGGACTCGTTGATCGGCGGCATCGCGCCGATCGAGTCGATCGCCGAGATGAACGAGAAGGCTCGTCCGGCAAGATAATCCGACGATCCGCTGCACCAGAATTCAATGTCGGTGCGGGAGATGCCGAGCTCGGCGTAGAGCTTGTCAAAGCAGGGGATCAGCATTTCAACGCCGTTGGTGGTGCCGTGTGTGCCGACGATGTTGGGACTGTGGGCGAACCCGACGATCGCGATGCGGGGGAGGGTCACGTGCTTCTCCTAGAGATGGGGATCGCGGGTCAGAGGAACTCGCGGTAGGTGTCGTACTCGGCGTCGGGTTCGCCGGTGGGCCGGAAGTGGCTGATCGATCCCATCGACAGTTCGCGCTCATCGTCGGGGACCCAGACCGCCTGCACGCGCATGCCCATGCGGACCTCGTCGGCGGGAGCGTCGAGGATGAGGTGCAGGAACGGGATGTCGGAGCCATCGAGCAGCACGTATGCCGCCACGTAGGGTGGCTTGATCCGCTGACCCTGAAAGGGCACGTTGACGATGCAGAACGTCGTGACGGTTCCGGTGTCGGGAAGTTCGACGTGTTCGACTGCAGGCGCACCGTCGGCGGGACTCACCGAGCGTGGCGGGAAGTAGACGCGCCCGGCGTCGACTCCTGAGCCGATACGCGTCCCGATCAGCTTGCCCGCCTTGAGGCCCTCGAGATAACGCGATTCCTCTTCGGTCGCGGAGTGAATGATGCTCGTCGTGATCGGTGTGGTGATGATGACGTTCTCGTCGTCTGGGTTCTCGGCGGTGTTCGGCTCGGCCCGCTCAGCGGAGACGCCGGGTGCGAAGTAGGCGATGTCGTCGATGCGGCCGCTGCGTGCCGCGCGCCAGACCGCGTGTACCCGCATACCTGTTTCGATGTCTGCCGGCCCGTCGACCTTGACCGCGTGCAGCAGCGCGGTGTCGGCGCCGTCGAGTCGGATCAGCGCCCATGCGAACGGTGCGTCGAACGGCTGGCCGTCGATGTGGTCGGGATTCCACGACCACGTGACTACCGTGCCGACGGAGGCGACGTCGACGATGGCGGTGATCGGTGCGCCCGACGCGGCGTCGTATTCGATCGGCGGTACCGACACGGTTCCGTCAGCCGACCGCGATCCGACGATGTGCCCGTCGCGTAGCCCGAATGCGAACCGGCTCAACACCGGTCCGAGCGAGCGCGTGTAGCTGAACGTGTTGCTCAGCTCAGCGGTCAGGATGGCGGTCTCGGGATCGGGCACAACAGCAACCGGGCTGGTGGTCGTCGTGGCGGGAGATGTGTCGATGCTGCTCACACTTCGAGTAGAACACGTTCTAGTATTGGGGCACAAGGCTGCGATGATGGTTGTCGTCGCGGTGCAGAAGTGGAGAGGTCGAGGTCGTGAAACTTGCGCTGCAACTGGGATATTGGGGAGCGGCTCCCATCGTCGACGCTCCGGAGCTCATCGCCGCGGCCGAAGAAGCCGGGTTCGACGCCGTGTTCACCGCGGAGTCATGGGGGTCGGACGCCTACACCCCGCTGGCCTGGTGGGGCGCGGCGACGTCGCGGATTCGCCTTGGCACCGCGGTTGCGCAGTTGTCTGCGCGACCGCCGACGTCACTGGCGATGCATGCGCTGACTCTTGACCATCTCTCGGGCGGCAGGCACATCATAGGGCTGGGGGTGTCAGGGCCTCAGGTCGTCGAAGGGTGGTACGGGCAGCCGTTCGGCAAACCGCTCGCCCGCACAAGGGAATACGTGCAGATCGTGCGTGACGTTCTGGCGCGCGCCGACAAGGTACGCAGCCCGGGGCCGCACTACCCGTTGCCGTATCCGGCCGACGCTCCCGGCGCGACGGGGCTGGGCAAATCGCTCAAGCCGATCACCCATCCGCTGCGCGCCGACATACCGATCTGGTTGGGCGCGGAGGGGCCCAAGAACGTCGCACAGACCGCGGAGATCGCCGACGGCTGGCTTGCCATCTTCTACAGCCTGTCGCTCGCCGATCAGTACGAGTCGTGGCTCGCGGAGGGATTCGCGCGGCCAGGTGCACGTCGGACACGCGACGACTTCGAGGTCGCGGCGACCGTGCAGGTGGTGATCACCGACGACGTCGCCGCCGCCGTTGACGCGTATCGGCCCGCCACCGCGCTCTACGTGGGCGGGATGGGCGCCAAGGAGAAGAATTTTCACGCCGAGCTGTACCGCAGGATGGGCTACGGAGGGGTGGTCGATGAGATCGGCAGGCTGTTCCTCGCGGGTCGTAAGGAGGAGGCGCTGGCCGCGGTGCCCGACGAGATGGTGCGCGAGACGATGATCGTCGGTACCGCCGACGAGGTGCGCGAGCAGATCAAGCAGTGGGAGTCGGCAGGTGTCTCGATGCTGATGGTGACCACGCGCGACGCCGCTACGATCCGCGAGCTCGCGACGCTGGTGTGAGCCGCCGTCAGCCGACGGGCTGTTCCGACAACCGGGCGTGCACCCTGCGTGGTGTCAGCGAGACGTAGAAGTCCTTGGGCACCATGGTGAGTCGCTCGTCGACACGAAGGTGGTAGTCGGGATCGGGCGCGACGTCGTACCTGTGGAGCAGGCTCGCGAGGACGAGTACCGACTCGTGGAGCGCGAATTGTCTTCCGATGCAGGCGCGTACGCCGTTGCCGAAGGGTTTGTAGGTGTGCGCCGGGCGCTTCTTGACGTTCTCGGGGAGGAACCGGTCCGGATCGTAGGAGTCGGGATCGTCCCAGACCGCGGGATCGCGGTGGACCTGGGCGAGGATGATGACCGCCCAGTCTTCCGGTGTCATGCGATACCGTCCGCCGAGCATCGTCGCCGATCGTGGGCTGCGTGCGAATGCGGGCACCGTCGGCCAGATGCGTAAGGCCTCATCCAGCGCGCGCCGGATGTAGCGCAGGCGTGGCACCTGCTCGAAACCTCATCG
>NZ_LZMO01000067.1:0-11915 GCF_001665715.1 Gordonia sp. 852002-10350_SCH5691597 | reverse complement strand
CCAGCTACCGTGAGAACCCGGTCCCAGCAGAGGCCGGAACCAACTAACCGAGCCTCCAGCAAACCCGGGGCGATTCAGAACGGCCAGATAGTCGTCCCACGGCATAGGTCGCGGCTGTTTTCCCTGCTCGAGCCAGCCATCCACGGGATCACGTCCGCCCGTGGTCTGTTTCATCCCAAACTATGGCTGGCCAGGTACGCCGATGAGGACGGCTACACGTTCGTCAAGTTGATTGTCCTGACCCGCAATCTCACTCGAGATCGATCGTGGGACGTGGTGGTCACGCTCGACGGCGTGATCACTACCAGTCCGTCTGCGCGGAACAAGCCCGTCGTCGACCTCGTCCGCTACCTCGCAGACGCACCCACAACACCGCTGGGTGCGCAACGCCGCGAGCGGCTTCTCGAATTCGCCGAGCTGCTTCGCTACGCCGAGTGGACGAATCCCCCTGGCGTCCAAGACCTCACGTTCCATGTGTTCGGCGTTCCCGGACGGGCCAACGACACCCCTGACTTCTCGGGTTATCGACATCTTGTGGTCTCACCGTTCCTCCAGGACGAGGGCACTCAGCGTTTCGCCGAGTACGCCAAAGGTCCGCTCACCGTCGTGTCCCGTCAAGACGCACTTGACGGGTTGAGTCAGGAGATTGCCGACTGGATCGACGATGCCTACGTTCTGTCGCCGACAGCTGGACTGCCTGCCGACGACGAAAACAATTCCGGCGCAGCATTGTTCAATGGTCTTCACGCCAAGGTGTTTGCGTTGGAACGGGCGAAGCTCGCGCACCTGTTCATCGGCTCGACCAACGCGACCGGTCCCGCCTTCGACCTCAACGTCGAAATTCTCATCGAACTAGTAGGTAGCTCAACAGTTTTCGGTGTGGAGAAGCTACTCGGTAATGACGGTCTCGGCTCTCTTCTGGAGAAGACAGAGATACAACCCGTCGATGTGACGGACGACGATCCCCAGCACGCGCTGGACTCATACGTGCGGACGGTGGCAGCAGTTCCGTTGATTGCGCGCGTCATTCAGGACGGTGACCGCATCGGCATGCGGGTGAGGAGCGACCTCGCGGTCCCGTCCTACGATTCCGCGGTCACGATGAGCATCGCGCTGCTGACCGATCCGTCGACGTCGACGACGTTGATGCCTGGACTCTCCGTCGACGTGACTTACGACGAGTTGCCGCTGACCGACGTCACAGCCTTCTTCGTAATCTCTGCCTACGACTCCGACGATCGTTGGAGCCGAACCGTTGTCAAAGCTGAGCTGCTCAACGACGTCGAGGGCCGCCTCGACCGCATCGTCACCCATGAGATCACCAGTCCGGATGCCTTCCGAAAGTTCTTGGCTTTGCTGCTGGCATTCGGTGAAGTCGTGGACGAATCCGATGACGGCGATGCAGCCTCCGGAACCGCTAGTGGTCAGTGGAAGAACTTGGAGCAGGGAATGTTCGAACAGCTGATGCGAGCGGCGGTATCCAAGCCGGCGATACTCGATCAACTGGCGGGCGTGGTTTCCGCAATCATCAAGGCCGACGACCCGCACGGGGTCTTGCCGGAGGGATTCCGCGATCTGTGGACCGCGATCGAGTTGGCCACCGGCTCCGAGCGAGGTGTCTCCCATGTCTGATCAGAAATTCTCTGCCGCAGGCGTATTGGACACGTTGAAGCCGTTTCAGCGTGCAACGGTCGACCAAGTTGCCGATGTGTTCTATGGGCGAGAGTCAGGGAAGCGCTACCTCGTCGCGGACGAAACCGGTCTTGGGAAGAGCATCGTCGCCAAGGGTGTGGTGGCCAGGGCTGTCGAGAAGCTCCAGGACGATCCAACGGTCAACCGTATCGATGTCGTCTACATCTGCTCGAACGCCGACATCGCGCGGCAGAACCTGCAGCGGCTGAACGTTGTTGGCAAGCAGGTGAGCTTGTCGACTCGCCTCACCTTGCTCGCCGCGTCGACTCGACAATTGTCGAGGCCGACCCCAGGGGTGGGGAAGCCCGTCAACCTCATCTCACTGACTCCTCGGACCTCCTTCCCCGAAAAGGGGTGGAGGACCGGCACAGCCAATGAGCGGGCGTTGCTGTACCTGATTCTGCGTGACGAACTCGGCCTCTACGGGGCCCGCGCAACCGCCGCATACCGAATCCTGCAGGGCACGGTCAGTAGTTGGCAGACGTTCAAACAGCGAGTCGAGCAATACGAGAGCGAGCTTCGAGCCCAGGCGGAACGCGACGGCGGGCCACTCCTGGACCCGGTCATTGTCAAGAAGTTCGTCGAACTGCTCCGCACCGACGACGACGAGCACGAACTCTCTGCGCTCGACGAGTTCACCCAGCTCCTCGATGACACACAGGGCAAGCCCTCGGTGCCCGGAGGTTCGAAAGCGGCTGCGCAAGTCGTGATCCGGCTGCGGCGACTCTTGGCGCGCGCAGGCGTGGAGGCCCTGGAACCAGACTTGGTGATCCTCGATGAGTTCCAGCGATTCACCGAACTGTTGGAGGAAGATTCGCCAGTCAGCGAGCTGGCACGCGAGATGTTCGACTACGACGCCGCACGTGTACTGCTGCTGTCGGCAACCCCGTACAAGCCATACGACATCGACGACGAAAGCAGTGCGCCCGGAACGCATCGGACGCAGTTCATGGATACGCTCGAGTTCCTAGCGCGTGGACTATCTGAGCAATCCGGTACCGAGCGAGCTGACGGTATCGCCAAGCTCCTCAATGAGTACCGAGAAGCGGTGACCACTGACCGAGACCCGAGTGAGCTGCGTGATCGCTTGCGACACGAGCTCATGGGAGTGATGTGTCGTACGGAGCGCCCGGCGTCGGTGACGGACTCAATGGTCAGTGAGCGGCGGCAGCCAGCAGCGTCGGTCGCGGCCGACGACGTCCGGCAGTACCTCGGTCTGGCGAAGCTGGCCGAACTCATCGACGCTCGTTTGCCGATGGACCTGTGGAAGTCGGTGCCGGAGTTCGTTCATTTCATGGACGCCTACCAACTCGGGCATCTGACCGCCGCCAGTCTGGACGACCCGGAAGTGCGCGCGGCAGTTCAAGCACTCGACCGGTTGGATCCCGTCGTCGTCGACCGGTATGAGGAGCTCGCACGCCGGAACCCTAGGCTCGACTCGCTGATGGCCGACACAACGAACCGAGGTTGGCAACAACTCTTGTGGGTGCCGCCAACGGTGCCGTATCTGAAACCAGCTGGGCCGTATGCTGATCCAGAGTTGGCGAGCATGACCAAGAAGCTGGTGTTCTCAGCGTGGAGTGCGACTCCCACAGCGGTGGCATCGTTGCTCAGCCACGATGCGAGCAGGCGCATTGCTCGGGCTGATCGTGTGAAGGCGAAGAGGGTCACGGCGAGCCGCGAGAACGTGTCGCAGCGACTGCAGTTCCGACGCAGCGGGCAGGATCTGGCTGCGATGGCTGCATTCATGTTGTTCTTTCCGCTTCCCGGTCTTGCGGACGAAACCGATCCGCTTCGACTGGCGAGCGCAACCGGGCGACCGTACGACCCCGAGTATGCCGAGGTCCGATTCGCTGGGGAGCTGTCTGTCCGTCTTCCGAAGGAGACGACCGAATCCGGGGCGAGTGACGTGGCTTCGCTCCTGTGGCAGTGGCCCCTGATGATCTCCGACCCGCAGCTCGACAAGGCGCTCGCGGGTGAGGTTGCCGGGCTCACGCCTGCGGACGCGATCGCTGCCCGCTTCGACGACGCATCAACCGGTCACGGATATCCCACCGAAACCATCAGTGCACTCGACGAATACGTGAACGAAGCGGTCGCGGTTCACCGCAAGCGCATCAATCCTCAACTCGATGTGATTCCCCGTGGGCTGACACGCGCAACTGCGCGTCTCGCTCTTCATTCACCCGCCAACTGTGCGTGGCGAGCGCTTGGCCGGCTCGATGGTGACACGTCGCAGGTGACGCTGGGCGGACGATGGCGGGCAGCGGCCGTGCTTGCGAGTGGACTACGAACTCTGTTCAACCGGTGGGAATCCTCGCTCATCCTCGACGACCTCTACGGTGAGGACACTCCGTATTGGCAACGCGTGCTTAACTATTGCGCCGACGGTAATCTGCAGGCAGTGCTCGACGAGTACCTCTTTCACCTCGAATCAGTCGAGGGCGAGTCGGCGCATACCGACGAGTCACTCATCAGGTTTGCGCAGCGAGCAGCCGAAGCGCTCAAGCTCAATCCCGCCATCTACAAGGCGAAGGATCCGCTGGGGGAGGGGAACGACATCGACTTCCGATCGCGGTTCGCGCTGCGGTACGGAGACACCAAGAACGACGAAAGCTCCGTCCGTGCAACCGATGTCCGCACGGCGTTCAACTCGCCCTTCTGGCCTTTCGTCATCGTGTCGACCAGCGTGGGGCAGGAGGGGATCGACTTTCATCCCTGGTGCCACAACATCGTGCACTGGAACATTCCGAGCAGCCCGGTGGATTTCGAGCAACGTGACGGCCGCGTCAACCGCTATCGCGGACACGCGGTGCGACGCAATATCGCCGCGGCACACAGCCCCGAGATGCTTGCCACGGGCAACCCGTGGAAGACTGCGTACAACATTGCTGCGAAAGATGCGCCGCACTCGGAGATACCCGGCCTAGCACCTGAGTGGGTGTACCCGGGACCGCATAAGGTGCTGCGCGACGTGATGCCATATCAGCTCAGCGTCGACGAGGCGCGCATCGAGCGGGCCAAAAGACGCGTTGCGTACTACCGGCTGGCGTTTGGGCAGGCTCGGCAGGAGGACCTCGTTTCCGTTGTTACTGCCGCCGGGGTCAGTGCCGAAGACGCCGAGCGGTGGCGGGTGGATTTGCGGCCTGAGTAGGAAGCAATGGACGTTCCCTACTCCTTGCAGCCTGCTCGACTGAGGCTGGTGCAGCGGACCTGGCAGTTCTCCTTCGTTCCGGCGTGTTACCGCGAAGCCGGAACACCTATGGTTCCGCGTTAAGAAATCCAAGATGATGGGAGCGCTCATCTGATGACGGTGGGAACTGCCGCAAGTTGTCCGGACCGTGCTGCATAGTTGGTTCCGTTCGGACAGTCGGCGAACATGGTGTGGAGTTTGGTCGTGCGAGCGGGCAGTGGCAGGAGTGAAGAATGGCTGATTCGAGGAGCGACTTCGGTTGGGGTCTGGGCGGTAGCCCCGCGCGCAATGTCTCTGTCCACGATGAGCTCCGGTACTCGCAAGGAGCAGGTCAGACGGACTTGGTTGTCGACGGAATGCGTAACTTCCACTGGTTGATGAGCCCGGCGGAGCTCTCGCGGCCGAAGGTGCTCCTAGAGGCCGGGATCAACGCTCCCGCTGAAGTCGTCGATTGCGATGGGTTCCGCAGGAGGCCCTTAATTGCGATCAGGTCGAGTCCGTGGAAGGCAGGCAGCAGCGTCACTCCGTGGCACGACGAGTTCGATCTCGACCACGGGCACATCAGATACTTCGGCGATCACAAGCCGACGACATTGGGCCTACCTGGCAGCACGAGGGGGAATCGACTACTGCTCGAGACCGCGAAGCTGCATGCCGGTACCTCTACCGATGAACGCGCGGCCGCCCCGCCCTTGCTGGTGTTCAGAGCAATTACGGTCTATAGGGACGGTCGCGCAGTGCATAAGGGGTACGTGGAGTTCTGCGGCGTGGCGATCATCGAAACCCTTGAACATGTGGTGCAGCGTGACCCAGAAAGTGGCCGAAGCTATCCGAACCTGGCTCTTGATCTCGCGATCGTCGCCGGGGGCGATGACGACGAATTCGATATGCGATGGATTGATGATCGTCGTGATCCCACATTGGCGGTCAAGTCGACTCTTCGTCACGCTCCGCTTTCGTGGCGAAAGTGGGTGAAGGGCGGGCGAACGGTTCTTCCCGGGATCCGACGGCGCGTACTTGCCGGAAAGGTCAAGACTGCAGCGGAGCAATTACCTGAAGTGGGTAGCCGCTCGTTTGAGACGCTGAATCGAATCCATTCCTTTTACGACGGACGCAAGCATGCGTTCGAAATGTTGGCAGCGCGCGTGGCTGCACACATCCTCCAGGAGTCCGGTGCTCGATATCGAGAAGGATGGTTGTCCCGGTCTTCTGGGGACGGGGGCGTTGACTTCATCGGTCGGATTGACTTCGGCGCCACGGGTGCGACGATGCCCGTCGTCGTTTTAGGGCAGGCCAAGTGTGTTGCCCCCTCGTCGAGTGTATCTGCTGAGCAGGTGGCGCGGCTTGTAGCGCGACTGCGGCGTGGGTGGATTGGCGTGTACGTCATCACCGGCACCTTCTCGCGCCAAGCACAGGTAGAGATTATCGATGATCAGTATCCGTTGGTGATGATCTCGGGACGAGTCCTGACCGAGGCAGTCGAGCGAATGGTCCAGGAGAGCTATGGAGGCGTGCTCGAGGAGCTACTCGACGCCACAGTGAAGGACTACGGAAAGGCGATCACTTACCGTCGCCCCGAAGAGATCATTGCGACGTGATCTGGGTGTTCGTATCCCTCCGGGCATCCGTATGAGCTTGCGGACATGAGCCGCCCAGCCGCCTCGCGTCCGTCAATTGTAAAATCAGGAGGTATGCGTGTGACGCCGTCCTCGAACTCGACCAGGCCGCCGGCTTCGTCGGTGTCGGTTCGAGACCGTATGAGCAGACAGCGGTCAAAGAACACTGCCCCGGAAGTCCGGGTGCGCAAGATTCTGCATTCGCGAGGGATACGTTTCCGCACCGACGTTAAGCTCGAGGCCGATCTGAGAACGCGTGCAGACATCGCGTGGCGCCAGCTCGGACTGGCCATCTTCATCGACGGCTGCTTCTGGCATGGCTGCCCGGAGCACGCAACTCGCCCGGCGGCGAATGCCGACTGGTGGGCGAGGAAGCTCGACAACAATGTCGAACGCGACCGTCAGACCGACGCGGTGCTGCGAGGACGCGGCTGGATGGTCCGGCGCTATTGGGAGCATGAGTGTGCGGATTCAGTCGCTGACGACATCAGCAGTGTGATCAATCTGCTTCGGCTTCGACCCGATCGACCCTGACCCGTGCGATCCGTGTTGCACTAGTTCGAGCGTCACCCAGTGTCGGGATTGTCGGACCGGTCGGGTAGAAAAACTGCAGATGGTCAACTAAGCGGTCTTCGACTTAATCGTCTGGTCCGGTCGTGCCGACACCTTTGTTGAGGTACGCATATGAGTGCGACCTACCACGGTTATGAAGGGAGCTGCGATGGGCGCCGCAAATGCGGTCCGGCTAGACGAGGCCCAACGCAGTGTCGCCGAGGCTGCCGCTGATGAACGGCTCGTGATTGTCGCTGGCGCAGGCCAGGGAAAGACCGAAGTCGTCACCGCGCGCCTTCAGTCCCTCATCGAGGATGAAGGTCTTTCCGCGTCCGCAGAGCTGTTGGTCCTGAGCTTCTCGCGGGCCGCAGTACACGCGGTCCGTTCCCGGCTTTGTAACCGCGACATCGCCGAGGTCAACGTCAGAACGTTCGACTCGTTCGCGTCGCAGCTCCTGCTCGAGGCAGATGTTGAGCCTGCGATCGGATTTGAGGCGCGCATCCGGCAGGCAACTGAGTTGCTGGCAGACAATGACGATATCGCCGACCTGGTCGAGTCCCTCCGGCACGTCATCGTCGACGAGGTTCAGGATCTGGTTGGCGATCGCGCCGACTTCGTGTGGGCGCTTCTGTCGAACCTCTCCGACGACGCCGGGTTCACGGTCCTGGGCGACCCGCTCCAGGGCATCTACGACTTCGTCCTCGACGAGTCCACCGCACCCACGACATCCCCTGAATTACTCGGCAGCATATCCACCGAGCTCGGTGCCACCGAGGTGAGCCTGTCGACCAATTACCGGGCCCGCGGCGCTGACTGCATCAGGGCAGCCGAACTCGGTCCTCTTCTGCGGAGCAAGACCAAGCCCGACGAAGCACGATCTGCGCTCCGCGGATTCCGCGATTCCCTTCCGCACGTCGAGCGGGTCGAGGACTGGTCATTTCTCGACCTGTACGGTGGCCGCAGCGCAATCCTGTGCCGCAGCAACGCCGAGGTCCTGCGCATCTCCCGAGAACTCGTCGACGAAGATATTGCCCACGCGGTGCGTCGGCCCGCCCAGTCGTTCGGAGCGGCCAAGTGGATCGGTTCCGCCCTCGGCGCCCTGCAGGGGCCGATCGTCGCCCGCTCCGATGTGGAGCAGCGGCTCGAGCAGATCCTGGGTAAAGCGGACGCCGAGGACGCCTGGTACCTGCTGAAGTCCGCTGAGCAACGTGGCCGGGGCATGAATCAGACCGACCTGGACCGCCTGCGCCGTCGTCTGGGAGCCGGAACCGTGCCGCTGACCCTGACCGAAGGTGACGACGATATGAGGATCATCGTGTCGACGGTCCACCGCGCCAAAGGCCTCGAGTTCGACAACGTCTTCATCGCCGACTGGTCGGACCGACCGGACGAGGATGACCCGTGGGCGCCGATCCGCCTCGAGTATGTGGCGCTGACCCG
This sequence comes from Gordonia sp. 852002-10350_SCH5691597, assembly GCF_001665715.1. Classification (NCBI taxonomy): domain Bacteria; kingdom Bacillati; phylum Actinomycetota; class Actinomycetes; order Mycobacteriales; family Gordoniaceae; genus Gordonia; species Gordonia sp. 852002-10350_SCH5691597. Next base: position 3,422 of record NZ_LZMO01000067.1, on the reverse strand, counting down.
CGCTCGGGACACGATCGTCATGGTGACCACACCGCGCCGACACTCCGTGGTCAGCGAGTGCCGCTGGCTTCCGGATCGGCTGCAGGAACGCACGGGTCCCAAGGGCAAATCGCGGGCGCGAGCCCTGGAGATCGGTTACGGCGACACCTACGCTGCGCGACCGGTCGCTGTCGACAACGCTTCGGTTGCTCAGGTCCAGGCCGCACTCGAGAAACTCACACCCGGCGTTGCGGTCGAGGCAGAACTCGACCGCATGCGTTCCGACGCGCAGCGTCCCATCTATGCGCTGACGGTCAACGGCCGGACGGTCGGCCGCACCACCGACGAGTTCGGCGAGGACTTCTCCGCCGCATTCAAGGTTCGTCCGGGTCAATGGCCCGCCGCGCTGACCGACATGGTCTTGCTCTCCGTCGAGACAGTGGCTGGTGACCCGAATATCGCCGCCGAGGCGGGCGCAGGCCCTGGCGGCTTCTGGCTTGTGCCGAGAGTGGCAGGTCTTGCGAGACCGCTGTGGGACGTGATGGAGAAAGTGGGATGAGCGTGCAAGAAGAGCTGGCCGAAAAGTATCGGTTCCGCGAGGAGATGGTCGACGCGCTGGAAGCCGACCTCATCGGTCCCGGCGAGGGCGAGCACGAGGTGATCGGCGAGGCGCCACTGAGCCGTTACATCGTCGGTGCCTTGTGGCCGCGGCCCGCCGACGAAGAGGATGCCGAAGACGTCGAGCAAGAACACGAGACCGAACCCACCGGAGCCGAGGCGGATGGGGAATCCGACGAGGGCAGCCCGGTCGCGCAGGCACGTATGCGGTTCCCGTCGTCGGTGGGTATGACGTTCTCGGTCCGGGCTTCGGCCGGATCCGTAACGATCACACCGCGTGCTGCTCGGTATCAGCAATTGCTCGACGCCGACGAAGCAGCGGAAGGCTGGACTCGAATCCCTCTGGAAGCCGAGGCAGTCGGTCAGCAGCTTCGACGTCCAGGTGTGTACCGCGACGACATCGGTCCGGGTTTGCAGCTCTATCGCTTCGTCCGGCCGGAACGAGACGGCAAGGTCACGGTCACCGTCGCGCTAAACAACACCTCGATCTCCGTCAAAGGCGATATGCGAGACGCCATCTCGTGGTTCCAGGTCGGCATCACCGTCCAGACCCAGCACGCCGACATCGTCGATCGCTCGGTCGCCCACAACATCGGCAGCGACCCGGACCTCGACACCGCCGCGCTGATGTACCGCAACGCCCACACCTTCGCGATCGGGCATGGCTGCGCAGCCGACTGGGACCTGGACTCGGTGAAAAATGGCGCTGTCGCGAAGGTGTCCACCACTTTCATTCCCACACACGAGGTTCACCGGGCCAAGCCCGGCAAGGTCGAGAATCTCGACCTTCGGATGGTGTCTTTCGCGGAAGATCCCATTGACACGATCAGCGAGAACCTGCGAGGCCTCACCAGCCAGTACCGCACGTGGATCAGCACGATCGAAGCCGACGTCCAGAATGGCGAAGTGGTGGCCGGCGACGATCTGAAGGGCGTTGCTGCCCGACATATCGAGGATATGCGGAAGGCCGCGGACAGGATCGACGCCGGAATCCGGCTGTTGGAGGGCAACCCCGAGTCGCTCCGAGCCTTTCGACTGGCCAATCGCGCAATGCAATTGCAGCGAGCACGCCAGGACTGGGTGCGTGGTGGCGCCAAGGGCGCCGTCGGTGACGGCTCAGACGCCACATGGCGCCCATTCCAGATCGCCTACGTCCTGTTGAACCTTCCCGGGATCACCGACCCAACTCACGAAGACCGGGAGGTGGCAGATCTCCTGTGGTTCCCGACCGGCGGTGGTAAAACCGAGGCCTATCTGGGCCTGGTGGCCTATGTGATCCTGCTGCGGCGCATCCGTAACTCCTCGGCCATGGGCGTTGCCGTCATCATGCGATACACATTGCGCCTGTTGACCATTCAGCAGTTCGAGCGGGCATCCATGCTCATGTGCTCCCTCGAGACCGTACGGAAGGACAATCCCGATCTCGGGTCGCGGCCGTTCTCCATCGGGCTGTGGGTGGGTGCGGGTGCCACCCCGAACTCGGTCGCCGAGGCGCGGACATCGCTCAAGAAGCTGGCCATGCTGCAGGATCTCCAGGAGAAGAATCCCGTCCAGCTCACTCAATGCCCGTGGTGCGGGGCATTTCTCAACCACGAGAATTACTCCGCAGAGCGTCGGCCTTTCGACCACCTCGTCATCGCGTGCAAGACCCCATCGTGCGACTTTCGAGATGGACTGCCGGTCCACCTCGTCGACGAGGACGTCTACCGTGAACGCCCTGAACTGATTCTGGGCACCGTCGACAAGTTCGCGATGATGGCCTGGAATGAGAATGTGGGCAAGCTCTTTGCGCGCGACGGCAAAGGCACACCGCCCGAGTTGATCATCCAGGACGAATTGCACCTGATCTCGGGTCCGCTCGGCTCGATGGTCGGGCTGTACGAGACGGCTGTCGACGCAGCATGCTCGGTCCCATCGCTCAATGATGAGTACAACCGGGCCAAGCCCAAGGTCATTGCATCCACCGCGACCATCCGACGCGCCGACGAACAGATCGAGTCCGTCTTCGCACGTTCCGCGGCCCTCTTTCCGCCTCCGGGGATCGACCCCGATGAGTCGTTCTTCGCCGAGCCATCGGACAAGGACGAGCTCGGGACGCGCCGCTATGTCGGCGTGATGGCGTCGGGAACCAGCCACGCAACACTGATGGTCCGCGTCTACTCGGCGCTCTTACAGGCCGCGAGCGACATCCAGGGTGACGACGACACGCGCGATCCCTACTGGACACTTCTGGGCTACTTCAACAGCCTGCGAGTACTCGGCAGCGCATACCTGCAGGTCGAGGGCGACGTCCAGGAGCGCCTCGGGGTTGTCGCCCAGCGCAATGGAACCGAGAAGCGTGCGAGGGTGCTTCTCAGCGAGTTGACTAGTCGGGTGTCATCCTCGGAGATCCCAGGAAGGCTCAAGGCGCTCGAACAGCGACTTGGCGGCAAGCACAGACCGAACGATGTGGTTCTGGCCACCAACATGATCTCGGTGGGAGTCGACATCGATCGGCTCGGTCTGATGACGGTGATGGGCCAACCTCAAGCGAGTGCGGAGTACATCCAGGCAACCAGCCGCGTCGGGCGCCAACATCCCGGCCTCGTGGTCACCATCTTCAACTCGGCCCGCTCGCGCGATCGCTCGCATTATGAGAGCTTCCGACCATTCCACCAGTCGCTGTACCGCGCGGTAGAGGCCACCAGCGCAACACCTTTCGCAGCCCGAGCCCGGGATCGGGGACTGCACGGTGTCCTCATCTCGATGGCGCGGTTGCTCATCGGAGGGCTGTCAGGTAACGGTTCCGCGCATTTGGCGGCCGACGAGTGGGATGCACTCGCCGA
>NZ_LZMO01000066.1:0-3414 GCF_001665715.1 Gordonia sp. 852002-10350_SCH5691597 | reverse complement strand
GTGGATGACGTGGATGACGAGCAGGCCGCCCGGGCGTGCGTGGCGGAGGCCGCCTCCCTCGACGCTGAGGCGTCGCTGCTGGAGCGTCAGGCCGATGAGCGCTACGAGGACGGGCCACGCCTCTACGTGGGCGGGTCGCTGATGCACATGCGCTCCCTCGACATCGCCGACGGCTATCGCCGACAGGCCGCAGCGCTGCGGGAGGAGGCCCGCGAGTGGCGGGCGATAGCGTACTTCCTCAGGACGGGAGTGCGTCTCGACGAGAAGGATTGGAAGTGAGTGTTATGAACGAAACCGCGGCCCAGCGCCGCCAGCAGGAGGAGCGCCAGGCTCGGACCGCCGAGATCAGGCGGATGCTCGACACGCCGGGTGGCGGTGGCTCCGAGGCCGTCGCTAAGCGCTTTGGGCGCCATGAGCTGGCGTCACCGGAGTTCGCCGAGGCGCAGCGCCAGCGCCAGGTGGCCCAGGCACGACGGCGCGAGGCCGCTGAGGCCCGTGCCCGAGAGGCAGAGGCGCACCGCGGCAGTGCGCAGAAGGCCAGCGGCTCGAGTGCGGAGCGGGCGCGCACGCGGCAGGAGCTGGCCGACGCCCAGCGTCAGTTCGGCCGGGCCGGGGCCGCGCGAGGGCAGGGAGCCGCGCGAGGGCAGTCGATGTGACGAGAACAGGACCCCCGCACCACGTGGTGCGGGGGTCCTGTCGTCTGCGCGCTATCTATGCGAGATCGGTGCCGGTGATGTCGAGCAGCCGGACCCTGACGCCCGCCTGTCCGCCCAGGAGCAGCCGTCCGTAGCTGATCCTCGGGTCGGTGCGCGAGCGCGGTGGCGGCAGCAGCTCAGCGTGTGTGGGCTGGACCAGCTGCCGGCTGTGGCTGGTCCCTCCTCCCCGGTCGAGGCTGGCCACCACGCGTTCCTCCGGCGGGGTGGTCTCGGCCGCGTCCTTGAGCATCTGCGTTTCCCCGGCCCCGGGCAGGATCAACGCGGCGGGCATGATCGCGCGGAACTCGTCGGCGGCGGCCTGGCCCCACAACCGAGTCAGGGACTTTGTGGACTGGAGTCCCAGGACCAGGCGAATGCCAAGACCGCGGCCTTCCGAGATCCAGCGGTTGGCGTATCTGGGTGGGATTTGGGCGCCATTGACGAACTCGTCCAAGACCAGCATCACCGGCTCGAGCTGGCCCACTCGTTTGCGCCAGTAGCGGACGATCTCGATGAGCACGGTGCACACCACGGTGGGTGCCGCACCGTCCATGCCGGCGACGATGTGCAGGGTGCCGCCACGGGCCAGCATCGAGGGGTTGAACACTTTGGCGCCGGGCGCGGCGGTGGAGTCCATCGCCCACGCACCCATCGCGACCTGCATGTTGATTCCGATCGAGTCCCTCTGCCGCTCGTCCATCGCGCGCGCCGCCATCAGCGAATCGGCGTGGCGTGAGCCCACCGAGCGGGCGCGCGCGTAGGCGACGGCCCAGTTTGGGGTCGTCAGGTCGAGCGGCGCTTCCGCCTCTTCCTCGTCGACCTCATCGTCGAGGCCCTCCTGGGTGAGCCCACGGCCACCGCCCTCGGCGGCGTCGGGGCCGACGTTTTCGGCGGCTTCCAGCGCCCAGACGATGCCGCCGCCCCAGGTCATCTGCTGTGTGTCGGGGTCCCTGTGGAAGCCGCCGGCGCGCAGCAGACAGGCAAGACGCCTGCGGGCCAAGCTCTTCCAAAAAGCCGAGTCACCGCTTCCCTGGCCGTCGCCGCCGGCGCCGACGTCGCCGATCTGCATCAACAGGCTGGCCATCTCCATGGCCTCGTCGTCGGTCTCGATCCACGTGCACGGGTCGATGCGCACCGGCGTGAGCGGTACGCCTTCGATCTGGCCGTCGCGGATCTCGCCGCTCAAATCCATGACGTACTGGGTCCCCCACTGCGCGCGGCGACGGATCGTGAGCTCGGACAGGTCGCCCTTGCTGGACATGACGACCAGGGGACGCGGCCCCCAGCGGACGGCGGCGGGCGCCAAAACGGTCCTACTCTTACCCGAGCCCGTCTTTCCGATGACCGCCAAATGTGGGGCGGTCATGGCGATCTCGCCGTCAGCGCGACCGTAGTTGGCCTCGTCGGTGATGATCCCCTTGTTGCCGTCGGCTGCGGCGGGCAGATCGAGCAGGCCCGCGTAGGGCTCATCGCTGATCTCAGTGGTGGTGGTCATGTCTCCTCTTTCTGCTGTTGGTCGTGGCGCGCGCGCATCACGCGCGCACCGGTGCGTCGTCGCCGCTCGCGGTCGGCCTCGCGCACTTTGGTGATGGCCTCGAGCACGGCCGGGTCGTCGGCGTGGTCGAGGCCGTGCTCAACCAGCGCCCTGCTGAGCAGGCCGACCGAGAGATCGACCTGCGCTCCGAGTACGCGCAGGCGCTCGGCCTGCGCTCGCGTCAGTGTCACGGCAATTCTCTTTTCCTCCGTCGAGTCGTCCATCGTTGACCTCTCTCATTCTACTGTATTGTTGTAGATACAAGGCTATTGCCGTATTGTTGTATCTATAAGGCTTCAGCATTAGACCACGCGGAGGAGTACTGATGAGCAGGGACAACGGCGGCAAGCGGTCGCTGTGGACACGTCGGTGGGTGCAGGTGACCGCCGTCGCCGCACTGCTGTTCGGCTCGGGCGTCGCGGTCGGCGCCGGCGGCATGAGCGGCAGCGACAGCGGCTGCCACCCGGCGAGCGAGCAGGTGCAGCGATGAGCAGGGTGCAGCGCTGGGAGCGCCAGCGCGCGGCCTGGCTGGTCGGCCACTCGAGCGCCCACGGCGGTCTGGTCGCGGCGACGATGCGTCGTCGGGCTGAGATCCTGGAGCGCTCAGCGCGGCGCAGCGAGCGCTCGGGCGCGGGCATCACCGCGACCGCGGTGCAGGACGAGGTCTCACCCGGCCTGTGGCACCGGCTGACCCACGACGGCGATGGGTCACGGCACCACCGGCCCCGGTGGGCGCTGGTGGTGATCGTCGCGGCGGTATTCGTGGGACCGGGCCTGCTCGTAGGGCGCGCGGCCTACCGGGTGCTGTGGCGGCGCAGCCCGTCGATCGGGCGGCTGTGGGCGTGGCCGTGGGCTGTGACCGCGGTCGTAGGCGCGGTGGTGCTCGCGGTGCTCGGTGTCGGTTTTCGACCGGCGCTGCACTTTGACCGGCGCTGGCCGCTGACGATGATCCAGGTCGGCCCATGGTGGGCGCTGCTCTGCTGGCAGCTCGTGGTCGCCGGTCTGACGGTGGCCGCCCTGATCACCCTGTGGGGATGGCGCGGAGTGCCGTCCAAGGCCGTCGGCGCACCGATCAAGAACCGCGATGGTTCATTCCGCGAGGTGCGCGAGGGCGACAAGCTCGACCTCGACCCGTGGAAGGGTCAGACCGCACCGGCGAGCGGGGAGGCCTCCGCACCGTCTGAG
>NZ_LZMO01000065.1:0-28604 GCF_001665715.1 Gordonia sp. 852002-10350_SCH5691597 | reverse complement strand
GGTCGAGACGGCACGCGGACTCGAGCGCATCAGCGAGATCGCGTCGGCGAAGGGCACCTTCCGACTGGCGTTCGGTATCGGCGACTTCCGCCGCGACACCGGCTTCGGCGACAACCCGATGACCCTGGCGTACGCGCGCTCGCGCTTCACCATCGCCGCGAAGGCGGCCCACCTACCGAGCGCCATCGACGGCCCGACGGTGGGCTCGAGTGCACTCAAGCTCAGTGAGGCAACCGCCGTCAGCGTCGAATTCGGTATGACCGGCAAGATCTGTCTGACACCCGATCAGTGCGCGCCGGTCAACGAGGGCCTCACGCCGTCGATCGACGAGATCACTTGGGCGAAAGAGTTCTTCGCGGAGTTCGAGGCCGAGGGAGGCGAGATCCGCAATGGCTCCGACCTGCCCCGCATCGCCCGCGCGACCAAGATCCTCGACCTCGCCCGCGCGTACGGGGTGACCGGCACGGAGTACGAGGTCGATCCCGGCCACGCCTCCGCGCCGTCGGACACCTACCACTACTGAGTTCACCGGACTCAGAACACCGGACTCAGAACACACGGCACGCCATGTCCCGGTTGCTGCCGACGCTCTGGGTGATCAGCGCGGCGTTGACCGCGCTCATCCTCGGTCCGCTGCTGCGCCCGGGATATCTGCTCTACCGCGACGCGGTGTCGACGCCTCGGTCGTATGTCACCGACACGACGTTGGGGATCGGCGACCTACCACCGCGTGCTGTTCCACAGGATTGGGCTGTGGCACTGGGCAGTTCGGTCATCGACGGTGGATTCCTCGTCACGGCAATCCTGTTCGCGGCACTGACCGCAGGCGGTGTCGGATACGGCAGACTCGCAGCGCATCTCGTACCCGGTGCGGGCCGGACCGGGGCCGTCGCTGCGACGATCGTCTCGCTGTGGAATCCCTTTGTCGCAGAACGACTTCTCCAGGGCCACTGGGGGCTTCTCGTCGGGTACGGCGCACTGGGGTGGATCGCGCTGGCTGCTGCGCACTACGGTTTCACTGCCTCGTTGCGTCACTGGTTGGTGTTGGCGTCACTCCTCGCAGTCGCCGGATTCACGCCGAGCGGTTCACTTTTCGGCCTCGTCGTCGCGGTTACCTGTGTGCTTGGGGGCGGCGGGTCGCAGCACGCGCGGCGGGTGGCCGGTGTGCTGGTGGCGTGGGTGTTGTCGGCGTTGCCGTGGCTCGTGGCCGCGCTGCTGACCTCTGCGTCGACCTCGACGGACGGCTCGGCGGGCGTGCGCGCCTTCGGGTTACGTTCGGAGCCTGCCCTCGGACCGCTCGGCACGGTGCTTGGCCTCGGCGGTATGTGGAACGCCGACGCCGTGCCCGCGAGCCGCACGTTCTGGTGGGCAGCGGTCGCGACGGTCTGCCTGATCGCAGTCGTCGGGGTCGGCTTGATCACGTTGTGGCGCAGACGCGAACTGCTTGTCGACGCTCCGCTCGTGCGAGCGCTGGCCGTGCTCGCGGTGGTGGTGGTTCTCGTTCTGGCGATCACGTCCTTCGGACCGGGCAGCAGTGCACTCGCCGAGGTCGTCAGCACGATCCCGGGCGGTGGCCTGCTGCGCGATTCGTCGAAGTTCGTGGCGCTGGTGATGCCGATCGTCGCGGTGGCGAGCGCCGCGGCGGTGTGGCGGCTACGTGACCTCGTCCCTTCGGGTTTCGCGCTCGCGGCAGTGATTCTTCTCGTGGTGGCGCCGCTCCCCGACCTCGCGTGGGGAGTCGGCGGGCGACTCTCGACGGTGCAGTATCCCGACGATTGGGCCCGCGTTGCGCAACTCGTGCCGTCCGACGCGGGCGACGTCGCACTGTGGCCGCCCGGCACTGTGCGGCAGTACCCCTTCACCGACTCGCCATCGCTCGACCCGGCCGCACGCATGCTGCGCGCGCCCGTCGTCGAATCGGGCAAGCTCGTCGTCGACGGCGCGACCGTCGACGAGGCGACGCCGCGTGCACAGCAGGTGACCGAAGCACTGCGGTCCGGTGGCGATCCGACAACTCTCGCTCGGCTCGGCGTCGGTTGGGTGCTCGTCGAAAACCTCTCGGGCACAGCTCAACCCGACGTTCCGGCCACGCTCGCCAGCCATGCGGACGTCGTCTTCCGCGGCCACGACCTCGTCCTGTTCCGCATCGACGACGCGGCCGACGTCGGCGGAGCCTCCAGTGCGGCGCGGGCGTCGGCCTACGCGGCACACCTTGTCTGGGCCGCACTGATCATCTGCGGCGGCGTGGCTGCGCTGTGGCCGCTGCGGCGCCGTCGGGCTCGGGGCCTCCCCATTCGGGTCAGCAATAAAGCTCAGCCGCGCGAGGACTGATCGAAGACCGACATGAACCCGTCGGCGGTCGCAGACCACGAATAGCGTTGCGCCCGTGTGCGTGCGGCCGCACCGAGGCGGTTGCGTTCGGCCGGATTGTCGAGGAGTTTTCGTGTCGCGGAGAGCATCTCGTCGACACCATCGACGAGAAGTCCCGTCTCGGCGTCGTCGATCGATTCGGCGAGACCGGTGGCGTGGCGGTAGCCGATGGTCGGCACACCCATCTGTGCGGCTTCGATGACCGCGAGCCCCCAGCCCTCCTTGCGCGACGGCATCAGGTGCACGTCGGCCTCGGCGAGGATCTGATACTTGCGATCGTTCGACACGTGACCGTGAAAGGTGACCAGCCGCTCGACGCCGAGTTCTCTTGCTGCCGAATGTAATCGGGACGACCACCAACCGTCGCCGATGACGTCGAGGTGCACCTCACGCTCGCCCGCGCGGTGCAGGTCGGCAAGAACCCGCAGCGCGTCCTCGACCTGCTTGTGCGGGACGAGGCGGGAGAGCACGCACAGCCGAGCGACGTCGTGATCGCCGGCCCGCGGAACCGCCGAGTCAGGCGTCGGATCGATCCCGTTGTGCACCACGGTGATCCGATCGTCGTCGACGCCGAGTTCGACGAGCTCACGCGCCGACGGCGCCGACACGGTCACGTACCGGTTGCGACGGTGGACCCGCGGCGACACCCGCGACTCGAGGAACCACCCCAGCCTGCCGAGCAGTCGGCCGGCCACCGGCCACTGCTCACGGTGACAGTGATGCACGAGCACGATGGTCGGCGACGACGAGACCAGTGTCGCGAAGAACGGGATGCCGTTCTGCGTGTCTACCGTGGCGACGGGCGAGACTCCCGCGAGCGGGCCCAAGCCCAGCCGACCGGCGACGAGCATGGTCAGGATGGCCGGGTACACGGTGATCCGACCCCCTGCCCGCACGAAGCGCATGCCGTCGCGATCCTCGGTGCGCAACGCACCCGGGTACGACGAGGTCAGGTAGGTGACCCGCATTCCGCGTCGAGAGAGTTCCGCACCGACCCGCTCGAGGTAGGTTTCGCTGCCCCCACCCTGGGGGTGGCGGGTATCGCGCCAGCACAGCAGCACGACGTCGGACGGGGTATTCATCGCCGACAATGCTACGCAACCACCCCGGTAGCATCTCCGACGTGCCGCGACCGAGAACGACCACAGCCTCCTCGACGACGGGCACGACCACGACACGTGCCGACGCCGCGATGGCTCGACTCGCCACGCTCCGACGCGCGGCGGGGCTGCTCAACGACTTCCGCTACGAGCAGTCCGATCCCGCCCGCTTCTACCGCTCCCTCGCCGACGACACCGCCGACCTCGTGGGCGCCTTCGCCGAGCTCGACGGTGCTGTGGTGCTCGATGTCGGCGGCGGTCCCGGCTACTTCGCCGACGCGTTTCGCCTGCGCGGGGCGTCGTATCTGTCGGTGGAGCCCGACCCGTCCGAAATGCATGCAGGCGGTCTCGAACATCGGGGATCGGTGCGAGCGTCGGGTCAGCAGATACCGTTCGCCGACGGGTCCGTCGACATCTGCATCTCGTCGAACGTCGTCGAACACACGCCTGCGCCATGGGAGATGGCCGATGAGATGCTGCGGGTGACACGTCCCGGCGGCATCGTGATCATCAGTTACACGCTGTGGTGGGGTCCGTTCGGTGGACACGAGATGGGTCTGCGGCACTACTTCGGCGGCGCCCGAGCCGCGCGCTGGTACACGCGACGCCACGGGCATCCGCCGAAGAACCTGTTCGGCACATCGCTATTTGCCGTGACCGCCGACGACGGTCTGCGGTGGGCTCGCTCCCGACGCGGCCGCGCACGGCTCGTCGCCGCCTTCCCGCGCTACCTGCCGAGCTGGGCGTGGTGGGTGCTGCGCGTGCCGCTGGTGCGCGAGGTGGCCGCCACGAACCTGGTGCTGGTGCTCGAGCCGCGCTGATCTGATGCCGATGCGTGCCTGGGTTCAGAGACCTGCTGCGCAGCGCAGTGTGCCGCCGTTGCTGGTCGCCGAGGCGAGCAGTTCCTCACCGCGAAGGATGTTGCAGGTCACCGGACCGCGCACGACAACGGCGGTGAGTTCGGCATTGTCGCCGGTGATGGTGGCCTGCCGCGACCAGGGAGTACCGGTCGCCGCGACGATCTCGTAGTCGTTGCCCTTGCGGAACCGCAGTGCGACGACGTCGCCGTTGCCGGTGATCTGGTAGGTCACGGCCCCTGCCGCCTGCGCGGGCGTCGTCGTGGTGGTGGTCTCCTCGGTGGTGGTTTCCTCGGTCGTCGTCGTGGTGGGCGTGGTGGTCACCGTGGTGGTCGCGGGCGCTGTGGTCGCGACCGTGTCGCCGTCGCCTCCCGAACTGCGGATGATCGCGTAGGCAACGACGGCGATCAGCGCGATGACCGCGATGATCGCCACCACCAGGATCGCGGTGCGCTTGCCCCCGCCCGACGAGTCGGGGTCCTGCCCTGGCTGGTGCTCGTTCCCGTAGGCCTGCTGGCCGTACTCCTGGTTGCCGTACTCCTGGTTGCCGTACCCCTGCTGCCCGTAGCCCTGGTCTGGATAACCCTGCTCTGGATAACCCTGGTCGGCATAGCCCTGGCCCCCGTACCCGTAGTGCTGCTGGTCCCCGTACGGCTGGTTGGCGTAGGGATCGTGCTGTGAGTAGGCCTCGGTGCGCGCCGTCGGGTCGCCGCCCGCCGAGGGGTCCTCGTTCGGGTCGAACGCCCGGGTGTGCGGGTGCTCGGCCGGGTCGTTCGGGTCCTCGGGTGGTCGCGTCATGGCGCCGATTGTGCCAAACGTGCCGTCGCCACACGTGCGACTGGTCCAAGAGCTCTCGCTGTGGACAAGAGCGCGGTGCGCATCTCCAACGGTGGCATCGCCGTTTGTCGCCCAGTGGTCATCGGGCCAGAGCACTCCGCCTGTGCCAGAGAGCGGCTACAACTCGGCCCTCACGCCTCGGCGATCGCCTCGAGTGGTCGGGTGCGGGCGGCGCGGTTGGCGGGCCACAGCGCGGCGAGCACTCCGACGACGCCCGCGCCGATGAGCGTCACGACGATGAGCGTCCACGGCAGGACCGGATCGCCCAGGCCCCAGCGCGCCAGCGTGCGCACCAGCGCCCATCCGACGACCACGCCGATCACCACACCGACGAGCGCACCGTAGATGGCGATGAACACCGACTCGAGGTAGATGCTGCGTCGAACCTGACCGCGCACCATGCCGACCGCGCGGAGCATCCCGATCTCGCGACGCCGCTCCACCACCGACAGCGCCAGCGTGTTGACGATGCCGAGGATCGCGATGACCAACGCCAACCCGAGCATCGCGTACAGGACGCCGAGCATCTGGTCGATCTGCTGCGACAGACTGCTCTTGAACTGTTCACGATCTTGCACCTGCACGGTAAGGAACGAACTGGTCGCGTTCTCGAGATCTGTTCGGAGCGTTGATGAGTCGACGCCGGGCTTCGCCTTGACGAATACTCCGAAGCTCATCCGCGCGGGCTCCGGCATCAATGACTCGTAGACCTTGCTGCCGACCAGCCACGGCTGCAACGACTCGTTGTCGGCGTACACCCCGTCGACCCGAGCGGGAACCTTGTCGCCAAGCGACGAGGTGAAAGTGACTGTGTCACCACGCTTCCAACCCTTGTCGTTGCTCGTTCGCTGACTGACGAACATCCCGTTGTCCGGAAGTTGGTCCGACGCGCCGTCGAGCATATCGATGTTGGCGACGGTACTGATCTGGCCGCCGAGGGGTGCGTAACCACTGGACTTGGTGTCGCCGACCCTCGCCTGCACCACACCGAGGCTGACCGAATCCTCGACGCCCTTGACACCTTTCACGGCCTCGGCGACCGCAGGCGAAATCGGCAGATTGTTGGTCCCGGTCACGATGTAGTCAGCGGTGATTCCCGTATCGACCGCGGTGTCGACGGTGCCCTTGAATGATGTTCCGAGCGTGCCGATCACGGCCACGAGGATCAGCCCGAGCGTCAGCGCGAAGGCCGTCGCGGAGCTGCGTCGTGGATTGCGCATCGCGTTGGTCCGGGCCAGGTAGCCGATCGACCCGAAGGGTGCGCCGATGACTCGTCCGAGCACACCGACCACCGGCTGCAGCAGGGCGGGACCGGCGAGCACGGCCGCCAGAATCGCGGCACCCGCGCCGACACCGACGATGATCGCTCGCAGCATGCCCTCCCCCATGGCACCCCACACGATCGCGACAACGGCGATCACACCGAACACCACTCCTGCGATCGTGCGGTTGCGCAACGACGATGCACGCTCGGCGTCGCTCGCTCGCATGGCCTCGACGGGTGGCACCCGGGCGGCACGCACGGCGGGAACCCACGCGCTGACCATCGTCACCACCACACCGACGAACAGTGCGGCGAGCACTGCCCACACACTCACGTTGAGCGACGCCTGCGGCAGCCCCGACGTCGACGACGTGATGGCCTTGAGCGCAGCCGCGAGCCCGATGCCGACGCCGAGACCGACGAGTCCACCGATCACACCGACGATGAACGCCTCGAACAGCACCGACCGCGACACCTGACGCTCGGTGGCACCCACCGCCCGGAGCAGTGCGAGCTCCCGATTACGTTGCGCCACAATCATCGAGAACGTGTTGTAGATGATGAATGTGCCGACCACCAGCCCGATGGCGGCGAAGGCGAGCAGGATGCCGGTGAAGATCGTGAGGAACTGGTTGACGCGGTCCTTCTCGTCCTGGCGCACCTGATCTCCGGTACGAACCTTGAACGAATCCGACGCGAGGAGGTTCTTGACCCGGTCCCGCAGTTCGGTGTCGCTGACGCCGCTGACCGCGGACATGTCGACCGTCGCGACATGCTCACCGTCGGAGAGCAGTTGGCTTGCCGCGCTACGTTCGAACTGCACGTTCACGTACCCGCCGCTGTCGCCCTTGAGCTGGCTGATACCGACGACCGTGACGTCCATCGGTTGACTCGAACCCTGTCCGACAACCACTTTCGTGGTCGACCCGACCTTGAGGTCGCCCTTCTCCGCCGCCGATTGGTTGAGCACCACTTCCTGGTAGCCGGTGGGTGCACGTCCGCCCGGCAGCAGCTTTCCGTCGTCGGGAGACAGCGACTCGTTCGGCGGAATGTACGCCGAACCCAAGCTCGGCGCACCACCGGTTTGCAGCGCCTTGCCGCGCGAATCGGCAATGGTCACCAGGCCCGTGTAGTTGGTCGACAGCTTGTCGACGCCGAGTTCTTTCTTCTGTGAGGTCAATTGTTCGACAACCGAATTCGGCACGCCGGCGGAGTTCGAATCCTCCGGGGTCACCTCGACGGACACACCTGGCGCCGCGTTGTCGAAGATCGAATTGAACGCCTGCGAGATGGTCGACGTGAACACGATCGACCCCGCGACGAACGCGGTACCCAACACGATCGAGAAGACCGTCAGCGCAAGTCGCAGTTTGTGCGCACCCAGATTGCGCAGCGATACCTTCCGCATCACCGAGGAGGAGGCCATGTGTCAGCCCGCCTGCGTCGAATCCGCGCCGGACCCGGCGTCCGCAGCGTGTCGGCCGACGCCGGATTTTGGTGCGACAGAGCCGGATTCGGGTGCGACAGAGCCGGATTCGGGTGCGACAGAGCCGGATTCGGGTGCGACAGAGCCGGATTCGTGCTTGCCGAGTTCTGCGCCAGCGGTGGTATCTGCAGTCACACCGGCATCCGAGCCGGAATCGTCTGCGGGAAGGTCGTCGAGGTTCTTCATCATCTCGAACACGTCGTCTGCCGAAGGTCGAGGAAGTTCGCGAACGATCTTGCCGTCGGCGAGAAAGACGACGCGGTCGGCGTAGGACGCCGCCCGCGGGTCGTGCGTCACGATGACGACGGTCTGACCGAACTCGTCGGTGGCCGCTCGCAGGATCGACAACACCTCGCCCGACGATCGGGAGTCGAGGTTTCCGGTCGGTTCGTCGCCGAAGATGATCGCAGGCCTGCCGACGAGTGCACGCGCACACGCGACGCGCTGTTGCTGTCCGCCGGAGAGCTCGCTGGGCAGGTGGTCTAGCCTGTCACCGATACCGAGTCGGCTGATCACCGTGTCGTACCAGTCCTGGTCGACCTTGCGCCCCGCGATGTCCGATGGCAGCGTGATGTTCTCCGCGGCGGTCAAGGTCGGCACGAGATTGAACGACTGGAAGACGAAGCCGATCCGGTCGCGTCGCAGAATGGTCATCTTCTTGTCGGACAGACCAGTCAGATCGGTGTCGCCGATGTGGACACGACCGCTGGTCGCGACGTCGAGTCCTGCGAGGCAATGCATCAGGGTCGACTTGCCCGACCCGGACGGCCCCATGATGGCGGTGAACTCGCCGGACCGAAATGACAACGTGACGCCACGCAGTGCGTGGACCTCCGTATCACCTGATCCGTAGGTTTTGACGAGGTCCTCGGCGCTCGCGCTTGCGCCCTGCTCTGATGTCATGGCTCAACGGTGCCATAGATTCATCGCATTGCCATCGGGTGATTCCCCCACTGCGACCACCCCAGTGCCCCTGAAATGTCAGGGTTGCCCCTGCGACGCGTCAGCGGGGCAGTTGGACCTCGAACGAGTGCACCCTGGTCGGCCCGGCGAAGGCGTTGTTCGTCACGACGAACAGTGTGCGCGTGCGGAAGTTCTGCCAGGGCAGATCGGGCTGCCAGTTACCCCATGCCATCGCCGACATGTTGCCCGTCGCGAGTCGGGGCGTGCCATCGGTGTTGAAGATCGACTGCTTCGGCATCGCCTTCTCGGCACCCGAGAGGTTGGCTCGTCCACCGATCTGATCGGCGCCACGCGTGGTGGTCCAGTAGATCGCCGTGTTGCGCCCCTTGCCGCGCTCGAGCACGAGGAAGTCGGTGTTGTTGACCGCGATGACGTCGGCCGCACTCTTACCCGGATCGGTGCGATACACGAACTCGGAGTTGGTCTTCCCGAACGTCAACAACCGCGCCGACGTCGCGGGATCCTGGCGCAGACCGCCGGCGGTGATCACACTGATCTGTCCGCGCGGCCCCACAGCCACGCCGGTGAGTCCACGCTGGCCTGCAAGCCCCGACTTCGTCGACGGCCGCCAGGCCGCGGGCAGACCGAGGTCACGAATGTACGTGCCGACCGGTCCTGCGCTCTGCAGCCGCACGAACTGATGGTCGCCACCACTGACGACGACGTAGCCGCCGCTGGTGGAGCGGATTCCCTCGTACTGCGCCGAACCCGGCAGCGGCGGGATGTTGCCCGGACCCAGCAGTACGCCTCCGCCGTCGATTCCAGGATTCGACGTGAAGCCTGCGACGCCCGACGTGTAGCTGAACTGGCTCGTGAAGAAGCGTGCGGGACCGCCTCGACCGACGTCGGTCGAGATCATTGCGAAGCGGTTGGCACCGATCCGATCGATGCCCGAGATCGCTCCGAATGTCGGGACGCCGTTGATGTAGGCCGTGTCGGTGTATCGGGCGATGAACGGCGTCGCCGATTGCGCCGTCCCGGCAGACATACCGGAGATACCGAGTAGAACGGACGTACCCAAAAGCGCAGAGACAATCGTTGCCCCCCACGAGCGAAGACTCATAGGGGGCAACGATACCTCAGTTACGGATGGGGCAGAAGGTGAGATCAGCCCAAGCGCTGCTTGAGGGCGTCGAGCTCGTCCTGCAGGCTCGTCGGGAGCTTCTCGCCGACGAACGCGAACAGTTCCTCGATCAGCGGCAGCTCGCGCCGCCACTCGTCGGGATCGACTGCGAGGGCAGCCTCGAGATCCTCTGCGGGCACGTCGAGCCCGGTGACGTCGATCTCCTCGGGCTTGGCGACGATGCCGACAGGAGTCTGCACGCCTTCGTTCTCGCCCTCGATGCGGCCGATGATCCACTTCAGGACGCGGCTGTTCTCACCGAATCCCGGCCATAGGAAGCGGCCGTCGTCGCCACGACGGAACCAGTTGACGTAGAAGACCTTCGGGAGCTTCGACGCATCCGCGTTCTTGCCCAGGTTGATCCAGTGCTGGAAGTAGTCGCCGACGTGATAGCCCATGAACGGCAGCATGGCCATCGGGTCGCGGCGGACGGTGCCCACCTTGCCCTCGGCGGCGGCGGTCTGTTCGGAGCCGACAGTGGCACCCATGAAGACGCCGTTCTGCCAGTCGCGGGCCTCGGTCACCAGGGGGACCGTGGTCTTGCGGCGACCGCCGAACAGGATCGCCGAGATCGGCACACCCTGCGGGTCGTCCCACTCCTCGGCCAGCGAGGGGCACTGCGAGATCGGTGTGCAGTAGCGCGAATTCGGGTGTGCGGCAGGCTCATCCGAGTCCGGCGTCCAGCTACGTCCCAGCCAATCGGTCAGGTGCGCAGGCTTCTCGCCGCCGATTCCCTCCCACCAGATGTCACCGTCGTCGGTCTCGGCGACGTTGGTGTACAGGGTGTTTCCGGCGTCGATGGTCTTCATCGCGTTCGGGTTGGAGTCCATGCTGGTGCCCGGTGCCACACCGAAGAAGCCGAACTCGGGGTTGATCGCGTAGAGACGACCGTCGTCGCCGAAGCGCATCCAGGCGATGTCGTCGCCGACGGTCTCGGCCTTCCAGCCCGGGATGGTCGGCTGGATCATGGCCAGGTTGGTCTTGCCACACGCACTCGGGAACGCAGCGGCGACGAAGTAGACCTTGTTCTCCGGGCTGGTCAGCTTGAGGATCAGCATGTGCTCGGCCATCCAGCCCTCGTCGCGCGCGATCACCGATGCGATCCGCAGCGCGTAGCACTTCTTGCCCAGCAGCGCGTTGCCGCCGTAACCCGATCCGTACGACAGGATCTCGCGGGTCTCGGGGAAGTGGGTGATGTACTTGTTCGGGTTGCACGGCCATGCGACATCTGCCTGATCGGGCTCCAGGGGAGCGCCGACCGAGTGCAGACCCTTGACGAAGAAGCCGTCGTCGCTGAGCAGGCGCAGCACCTCGGGACCCACGCGCGTCATGATCTTCATCGACAGCACGACGTAGGCGGAGTCGGTCAGTTCGACGCCGAGCTTCGGGTCGTCGGAGCCGAGCGGGCCCATGCAGAACGGGATGACGTACATCGTGCGGCCGCGCATGCTGCCGCGGAAGAGGGGCGTGAGGGTGGCGCGCATCTCGTCGGGTGCGACCCAGTTGTTCGTGGGGCCCGCATCCTCTTCACGCTCGGAGCAGATGAAGGTGCGCGACTCGACGCGCGCGACGTCGGCGGGATCGGACTTGGCCAGGTAGGAATTGGGCTTGTGCTCTTCGTTCAGCTTGAGCAGCGTGCCCGACTCGACGAGTTCTGCGGTGAGACGATCCCACTCCTCGTCACTGCCGTCGGACCACACCACGCGGTCGGGCTGAGTGAGCTCGGCGACCTCGGCCACCCATGCCAACAGCGCTTCGTGTTTTGTCGGAGCGGTGCCGGGTTCCAGGCCCGGAATCGTGGCGGCGGTCATATTTCCTCCTCCGAGGTGGCGACCCGCATTGGCCGCCCCGTGTGGGTTGCTTATCCCCAGGATACTGTGACCGAGCGTGCGCTAGGGCCTGGGGCTACGAGATGCGGTATAGGCCACATTCGCACACGTCAGAGGAGGGTTGCAAGGTGACCCATGTCGGATTTCCGAGGACGTGCAACCCACTACCACCAGGACTTTCTGCTCTATGCGAACCCACTCACTCGAGTCGGCCGGAGTCCGTGGCAACCCAGATGCCGGTCTCGCGGTCGAGTGTCTGGGAGGCAAACGAGCCGTCGGAGCCGACCTGTGTGATGCGATCGACCTGACCGTCGTGGTCACTGTCGGTGTACACCGTCAGGCCTCCTGGACCACTGCGAGTCAACGAATCGGCGACTCCGTCGGCGTCGGTGTCGACGTCGGCGGGGCCGAGATCCCAGATGCGGCCGTCGTCGTGCATCAGCAGGTTGTCGGCGGGCGAACCGGGCTGCGCGCCCGGCTCGGTGGGGTCGCCCCAGTCCCGGTGCTCCTCACCGGATACGTCTCCGACGTCGAACGAGTCGATATTCACTGCCTACCCCCACTGACTGCCCCGCCTGCTGCGCGGAGCTCTTTGAGACGTTGATCGATCTCGGCGATCTCATCGGCGATTCGACGAGCCTGGCGATCGTATGCGCGCAGCACCTGGCCGCCGATGCGTGATTCCGCCTCGGTGAGCTGCATGGCGACTCGACGCTCGACCCGGGCGCGAACGTCGGCGAGCACGTCGTTGACCCAGGTACGCACCTGCGCGCGCATGGTTGCCGCGCGTCGCATCCGGATCACCCACACCGCCACCGCGAGGCCGAGGAGGAGCGCCGCGGGCATGCTGATCCATTGCAGCGTGTGCACCGATGCCAGCGGCGCGACCGCGAGCCTGCCGATACCGATACCCGTCGACGCGCCGATCAACAACACCATCGCGTCCTCGCCGGTTCGCCGGCCCGACGGCAGATCGCGGCGGGCGCCGATCGGCTCGTCGTCGCGGTGCGCGGGCGGATCGTCGACGTCGAGTCCGACGAGCGTCGACGATGCGACGGCGTCGAGTCGGGTGTGGGTGATGGCGTCCAGGTCGGTGACGAGACGTCCAATCTCGCGGTCGAGCCAGGCGGCGTCGGCATCGAGGTCGGAGTCGGTCGTCGAGGTGCGGCGGTGTTCGGCGCGCGCGACGAGCGCACGGATCCGCGCCGCGATGTCGGCGCTGCTCTGTGCACGCACGCGGACGATTCCCGCGCGAAGCGACGCCAGCCGGTCGGCCCGCCCCCTGTCTCTGAGCGCCAGCAATCGTGCGCGACGGATCGCCAGGGCGTCGGGGTCGACGCGGTCGTCGGAATCCACAGGGGTCGGTGCTTGCGGACTCTTCGGTTGTGGGGCGCGCGCAGTGGGTTCGCTGTTCGGTGTCGCGAACCAGTCGAGCAGATCGCCGATCCCCGACTCGTCGACGGCACCCGCGAGCGCCGCGGCCGCCGACACCGCGAAGACCGGTAACGCTCCGGCGGGATCGAGTTCTGACCGATATCCGCGCACGATCCGCGGCCAATCCCAGAACGACTCGATGCGGTCGCAGACCAGCGCAACGTGCCCCACCACCGAGGCCAGCTCCCGCAGCGCGGCGACGTCCTCGTCGTCGACGACCGCCGATGCCGGGTCGATGACCAGCACCGCAGCGTGCGTGCGCGCGTGGTCGCGGTCCGGATCGAACACGACGACGTCGATGGTCGGACCCTCTTTCGACGCCGCGACCGCCCGGCACGCCTCCAGCAGAGGCTCGACGTCGACACCCTCGGCGGCAGCGACGGCCACCCGATACAGCGGATTCACACCCGCCGCCGAATCGGCGGCGTCGAGCGTCGACAACTCGGAACCCACGTCACACCCCTCCCGTGCACAGGAGCCGTTCGACGCTGTCACGGTCGACGCCGGCCGCAGCGGCCAGCTCGAGCGATGCGCGTACCTGCGCACCCCGGTGCGCGACGACCGCGGGCATGCACGCCGCGAACGCCTCCCGCAGAGTGTCGAATCCGCTCGTCGCCCGCAGATATCCGGTGAGCGTCGACGCTCCGGCAGCCGCGGGATCGTCGGCGGCCACCAGGCTCAGCGCACGCGCGACACCGGCGGCGTCGAGGCGTCGAAGCAGGTCCGCGCGCATCTGCAACTGCGCAGGCCGTGCGGGCGCGAGAAAGTGGCCGGACATCGACGGCATCACCTCACCGTCGGCGACAAGTCGGCGGAGGAATGCGAACTCGTCGTCGGACACCGTGGCGCACGCGGACAACTGCGAGACCGCGACGACGGGCCTCCCGAGCGACTCACTCGCGGTGCGGACGAGCCTGGCCACGGCATCGGATTCGCCGGACACGGCATCGGATGGCAGCGTGTCGGCCTTTCCGAGGACGACGACGGTCCGTTCGCGCGGCGAGGCGGCGAGCATCTCGTGGTCGGCACGTCGTGGCGCTCCGGCGAGCACATGCACTCGCAGATCGGCGCCGGCGAGCACGCTCGACCCACGCTCGGCCACGAATGCCGCAACACCGAAGCGCTCAGACAACGCACGCGCCATCGTGTCGCGACCCACTCCACGACGACCGACCACCGCAACCGACAGCGGCTGCACGTAGCGTCGCGCGGCGGCGTCGAGCGTGGCAAAAGCGGGCGAATCAGGCGCGACGAGCTGCCCGACCGATCCCGACGACAGTGCGAGCGCGAGCGGACCAGTTGGATCGATCACGCACTCACCCCCACTCAAGACCGGCCCATCTTCCCTGGTGGAAGGGTAGTCGCAGTTGGGCGAGGTGGCGCAGCAGATTGCACAAGCGGGTGTCGAGGTGTGCATGACCGACCCGATGGGCCACGATGGACCGGTGAACTCCTCCCCCGGACCGGCCAACGGCCAAGCCGACGCGTCACGCCTCTACCCGCGCGTGACCAGCTTCCGGTTCCGCCGCGGCTCGCTGACGCCGGGCCAGCAGCGCAACTGGGAGACGCTGTGGCCGGTACTCGGCCGCGACCTGGCCACCGACCCGGCCCAGACCCCGGAACCACCCATCGACTTCGACGCACTCTTCGGGCGCGAGGCACCCCGGGTGCTCGAGATCGGCAGCGGAACCGGCATCTCGACGGCCGCGATGGCCGCGGACGAACCCGACGTCGACGTGATCGCCGTCGAGGTCTACAAGCCGGGCCTTGCACAGCTCGTCGGTCTCGTCGACCGCGCAGGCCTGACCAATGTGCGCATGATCCGCGGCGACGGCGTCGTCGTGTTGCGTGAGCTCATCCCCTCCGAATCGCTCACCGCGATTCGACTCTTCTTTCCCGACCCCTGGCCCAAATCGCGCCATCACAAGCGTCGATTCGTCCAACGGGGCACCATCGAACTCATGGCTGACCGACTCCGGCCCGGTGGCGTGCTGCACATCGCCACCGACCATGCGGACTACGCGGAGTGGATCGCCGAGATCCTCGCGACCCAGAGTCCCGAGCGCGTCCACGTCGTCCCCGCGACGACGGGGGTACCGATCTCCCTGGAACGTCCGACCACCAAGTTCGAGGGTCGCGCAGAGCGCGAGGGCCGCGAGGTCAACGAGTTCGTGTACGTCCGACCCCGCGAGCAGGGGACGGCGGACGCCCCGGACAACCCCGAAACCGCGGACAACCCCGAAACCCCCGAAGCTCCAGACACCCCGACAGGCGGCGAAGGCTGATGACCGACACCCGTGGATCGACCGCACGCTTCGCCGACACGATCTCCGGACAGAGCGGCGCGCAGCGCGTCCTCCTGGTCTGGGACGCCCCCAACATGGACATGGGCCTCGGGTCCATCCTCGGCGGACGCCCGACGGCGGCGCACCGACCCCGATTCGACGCTCTCGGCCGCTGGTTACTGCAGCGCACCGCCGACATCTCTGCACAGGCAGCGGTCGCGGCCTACGATCGCGCCGTCGGCGATGACGCCACCGATGACTACGGCAGTGGCGATGTTGACGGCAGTAGCGATGTCGACGGCAGTAGCGACGACCACAGTGATGTCGACGACATTTCGACGACGTCGGACCTCGCGGTCCAGATCGAACCCGAGGCGACGGTCTTCACCAACATCGTGCCTGGTAGCGCCGACGTCGTGCGGCCGTGGGTCGACGCGTTGCGCAACGTCGGGTACGCGGTTTTCGCCAAGCCGAAACTGTCCGAGGACAGCGATGTGGACCCCGACATGCTCGACCACATCGAACTTCGCAGGCACACTGTTGGGTTAGCCGGGCTGATCGTCGCCTCCGCGGATGGTCAGGCGTTCCGGGATCCGCTGGTCGAGATCGCCGCCGAAGGCGTTCCGGTCACGGTCATCGGTTTCCGCGAACACGTGAGCTGGGCGCTCTCCACGGATGGGCTCGAGTTCGTCGATCTCGAGGAGATTCCCGGCGTCTTCCGGGAGCCGCTGCCCCGCATCGGGCTCGACTCACTGCCAGACGACGGCGCGTGGCTCACCCCGTTCCGCCCGCTGCGCGCGCTTCTCCGCTGAGAGAGCGCCCGTCAGCTCGGAGCGGAAACCCCCGGCCCCTAGCCTCCAGCTCCCTTACCAAACCTCAGCAAGCACTCAGGCACCACTGAAACAATCTCGGCAACTATCTCGGCGAGACTTTCTCGAAAGGAGTCGGCGTGTTCGGAGCCATCGGCACATTCGTCTTCCGGATGCGCTTTGCCGTCATTGCGGTGTTGGTCGCCATCATGGGCGGCCTCGGCCTCTACGGACTCGGGCTCGGCAATCACCTGTCGCAGAGCGGATGGTTCGATCCGACAGCCCAGTCGTCGAAGGGTTCGGTTGTCGCCGACACCGCCTTCGGCCGCGACCACCGCTCCGACGTCATCCTCCTCATCACCCCGCCCGCAGGCACGCTGGTCGACGACAAGCAGTTCGGAAGCAAGGTCGAGCAGGTCGTCGACGATCTTCTGAGGCAACATCCCGATGTGGTGCAGCGCGCCGCGGCCGCTCCCGATTCGACCGATCAGCAGGCCTACGAGAACGCGCTACGCAACAACCAGGAGATCATCGACCCCTTCTATCTGAAGGACGACACGGTCGCGCAGAAGGCCGCGCAGGACACCATCAGGTCGCGGACGTTCACCGCCGACAAGAAGCAGGCCTTCATCAGTATCGGCGTCGCGGGCAACGACGACACCTCGGTACTCGCGAATTACAAGAAGATCGAACCGTTCCTGCAGGGCGTCGTCGACGATCCCGGTAAGTACGGACTCGAAGGCACCCGATTCCAACTCGCAGGCCTGCAACCCGTTGCCGGTGCGATGGCCAGCGGTATGGACGACGACATCCGACGCGCCGAGGTGATCGCGCTCCCGCTCGTCGCGGTGATGCTGTTCTTCATCTTCGGCGGTGTCATCGCCGCCTGTCTCCCGGTGTTCATCGGTGGTCTGACGATCGCGGGCTCGCTGGGCATCATGAACATCATCGCCCAGCTCACCGAGCTGAATATCTTTGCGCAATCGGTGGTGACGCTGATCGGCCTCGGCATCGCGATCGACTACGGGCTGTTCATCGTCAGCAGATTCAGAGAAGAACTCGCCGAGGGCTACACCACCAAGCCAGCGGTACGAAGAACAGTGATGACCGCGGGACAAACCGTGGTCTTTTCGGCGACGATCATCGTCGCCGCCATCGCCTGTCTGCTGATGATGCCGCAGGGCTTCTTGAAGTCCGTCGCCTACGGTGCGATCTTCTCGGTGTCGTTGGCCGCGATCCTCTCGATCACCGTGCTGCCGGCCATCCTGAGCATCCTCGGACCGAAGATCGACGCCTTCGGGTTGCCGTTCCTCCGACGCACGAAGACCAAGGCCGAGATCGAGAACGGTTTCTGGGGCCGTCTGTCGGGGTGGGTCATGCGCCATCCCATCGCCACCGCGGTGCCGACCGTCCTGATCCTGCTGATCCTCACCATCCCGATCGGGGGCATCAAGTTCGGCGGCATCAGTGAGGCTTATCTGCCGCCGAACAATCCGAGCCGTGTCGCCCAGGAGGACTTCGACAAGGCGTTCCCGAAGGAACGCACCGAAGAGATCAAGCTCGTCATCTCCTACGACGTCAACGACCCCGACAGCGGCGCCAAGATCCAGCAGATCGCCGACGAGGCCAACAAGATCCCCGGCTTCACCAAGCAGTTCAGCCCCTCGGCCGACGACGGCGCGCTCACCGGAACCTACGGCTTCAACGGTCCGCAGGTCATCCAGATGTCGGCGGGTCTGGTCAACCGCGATACCGCGGGCGAGGCCGTGAAGGATCTGCGTGCCATCGACAAACCCGCGGGCATCAAGATGTGGGTGGCGGGAACTCCCGCACTGGTGCAGGACTCCATCGATGCCCTGCTCACCCGACTGCCGCTCATGGCGATCCTGCTCGTCCTGGTCACCGGGCTGTTGATGTTCCTCGCCTTCGGCTCCGTGGTCCTGCCGATCAAGGCTGCTCTGATGTCGGCGTTGGGCCTCGGCGCGACGCTGGGCATCCTGACGTGGATCTTCGTCGACGGCCACGGCGCGTCGATCGCCAACTTCACGCCGGGACCGTTGTTCGCCGCCGTCCTCGTGCTGATCATCGCGATTGTGTTCGGCCTGTCGACCGACTACGAGATATTCCTGTTGTCCCGCATGGTCGAAGCGAGACAGAAGGGCGCGAGCACCACGGAAGCGATTCGCGTCGGTACCGCGCACACCGGTCGGATCATCACTGCCGCCGCGGCGATCCTCATCGTCGTGACCGGCGCGTTCGGACTGTCCGAGATCGTGATGATGAAGTACATCGCCTACGGCATGATCGCGGCGCTCATCCTCGACGCCACCATCATCCGTATGCTGCTCGTCCCGTCGACGATGAAGCTGCTCGGTGACGACTGCTGGTGGGCACCGCGGTGGATGAAGACCGTCCAACGCAAGATCGGCCTCGGCGAAACGATCCTCGACGACGAGCCCGGCGCGAAACTCGTTAATGCAGGTGCAGGTGCAGGTGCAGGCACGCAGGGTATGCGTGCGGGCACGTTGATCGCCGAGGTACCGACGACCGCCATGCGAGCGGCTCCGCGTGCCGCCGCGACGGTCTCGGCGGGTGCGGCCACACGCTCCACGCGCGCGGGGTCGGCACCCCGGCCGACCACTGCACCCCGGCCTGGCCCCACACCCCAGCCGACACAGCGTCGTGCTGCCCAACCCCCGGCCGCGCGCACCCGGCCGTCGCAGCCGCCGTCGGATCGACGCCCCGCGCTGCGCGATCAACGTCCCGCGCAGACGCTCGACGAGATCGAGCCGGTACGTACTGCGCGCTTGTCTCGCCCGTCGGCACCGCGTCGTCAGAAGTCCGACCGTCCCGACACGGGCGGATGGATGCTCGGCGAGGGCGGCATCCGCCTGAACCAGCCACAGACCGGCGCCGCGAGCCCGTCGCCGCTGGGTCGACGCCCCGACCTCGACAAGACCGGCAAGCGTCCGCTCGTCGCGTCACTGTCGCCGGAGCAGGCGAGGGCGTCGCAACGACGCGCACCCGAGGGTTCGCAGTCGCCGATGGAGCGTGGACTCTCGCCCGACGCGGCGCGCCGAGCGCAGCAACCCGTCGCGCCGAGCGAAGATCACGAGACCCGCACCCCACCGCCGCGGCGTCAGCGCACCGACGACGGACCGAGTCGGTCGTCGGATCGGCACGCGCGCGCAGACGAGAATCCTGGCGAGAACCAGATCAGCGTGCAGGAACTGTTGCGCCGCAGCCGTTCCGGCGAGTAGCGGTCAGCGTCCCGGTGGCCCTACCGCTCACTCGTCGATGCCGTGCTCTATCGCGTATCGCGTGAGTTCGACGCGGTTACCGAGTTGCAGTTTGCGCAACGTCGACTGCACATGATTCTCGACGGTCCGGTGGCTCAGCGTCAGTTTGCGCGCAATCTGCTTGGCGCTCATACCCTTTGCGACGTAGCGTAGGACCTCGGTTTCGCGCTCGGTGAGCACGGGAGTCTGCGGCGCGCGGTCGGGTTCGGAGGACATACGTCGGAATTCGCCGAGTACGAGACCCGCGAGTCCCGGCGTGAAGACCGCCTGGCCCGCCGCGGTCGCCCGCACCGCGTCGATCAATTCCTCCTTCGACGCGCTCTTCACCAGATAGCCACTCGCACCGGCCTTTACGGCGTCGAGTACGTCGTCGCGCTCGTCTGATGCGGACAGGACCAACACTCGCGTCCTCGGCGAGACCTCGAGCACGGACGCGGTCGCCTCCGCCCCGTTACCGTCGGGCA
Source organism: Gordonia sp. 852002-10350_SCH5691597 (assembly GCF_001665715.1). Classification (NCBI taxonomy): domain Bacteria; kingdom Bacillati; phylum Actinomycetota; class Actinomycetes; order Mycobacteriales; family Gordoniaceae; genus Gordonia; species Gordonia sp. 852002-10350_SCH5691597. The sequence continues at coordinate 8,484 of NZ_LZMO01000065.1, read as the reverse complement.
GCTGCATGTCCATGAGGACGACGTCGGGTTGCACCGCACCGGCACGACGCCCCGCGGCCCCGACAGAGCCGGCAGTTGCCACGACCTCGAACCCCTCATCGGAGAGGTCGCGCGCGACGCCATCCCGCCACATCGGATGGTCGTCGACGACCATCACCCGCAGTTGGTTGCCGTCCTGTATCTCGCTCATCTCTTCTCCCGTGTCACCGGTACCGTCAGTTCCCACTCCGTGCCGATACCCTCGTCGGAGTCGAGTAGTGCTCTGCCACCGAGGGATTCGATTCTCCCGACAATCGACTGTGCGACGCCGAGCCTGCCCTGACGACGCGCCTCGTCGAGCCGTCCCGCGGCGATACCGACACCGTCGTCGCGGACACTCACGACAACGGCGTCGCCGAGGTCTTCGAGGAGCACGTAGGCACGCGCACCCGGTCCCGCGTGATGCGCGACGTTGTCGAGGGCGTTGATCACCGCCGCACTGATCTCGCGTGCCGTCGTCGCGTCGATCTCCACCGGGTCGGCGGGCGCACTCACCGCCACAGCCTCTCCCCCGGCCGCACGCAGCAGTGCGGTCAGATCCGCGGTCCCACAGTCAGATTCGGCCCCGACGTCGACATCTGCGATCAGACGGCGCAGCGCGACCTCCTGCGTTGCCGCTAGGTCGTCGAGTTGCGCTGTGGCGCCGCCGATCTCACGGCCGCGCTTGGAGATGAACGACAGCACCTGGAGCACACCGTCGTGCACCTCACGGGACAGTCGCTCGCGTTCACTTGCGGCCGCCGCCACGCGTGCGGCAGCTGCCAACTCCGCCTGCGCCCGACGGGCATTGACCGCCGCGAGTCCCACCGCGACACCGGCCGCCATCATCACGATGATCGTCGCGTTGCGGCCGAAGTTCAGATCGAGCCAGCCCTTGACGAAAGCGCTTGTGCCGCCGACGACCAGACCCGCGATGAGGCCGACGATCGGCCCCGCGAGCAGTGCCGCCGAGATCACCGAGTTGGTGGCCCACAGCGTCGTCGGCCATGTCTGGTTGTTCAGTGCCCACGACTCGCTGGCGACATACGACGTCGACAACATCAACGCGCAGGCGATCACCAGCTCAGTGCCGACCCAGTACCAATTACGGCCGAAGCCAACGTAATACGCGATACCGCAGGCGACGGTCCACACGGTGAGGAATCCGAACAGCACCCACGTCACGCCCGGGTGCAGCAGGTCGCCGTCGATCGCGATCCGGAACCCGAGCGCGTAGAGGTACGACAACAGTCGCAACACCTGCGCGCCGCGCCAGAGCGGCGTGACCGGATCACTTCTCATGACGACTCGTCGGGGTCCTTCTTGGGCGCGGTGTCGCCGGCCGTGGTGTCATCAGTCGTGCTGTCATCGGCCTTGCTGTCATCGGCCTCGACGTCGTCGGCCACGTCCACGTCGGCACCATCGCCGTCGAGACCCCGCTCGACGTCGGCCTCGGCGTCGGCTTTCGAGACCCCGACACCCTCCTCGACCGCCACGCCCGCCGACGCGGCCGCGGCGTCGAGATCTCGGTTGTCCCAATGAGGTTCGTCGGCCTCGGCGTAATGATACGAACCTTCCCCACTCGAGATCGGTAGGTTGCGGTGGCCGGCGAGATATCGCACGGCGGTGTTCGCGAAGGCGATGATCGGCACGGCGAAGAGCCCGCCGATGATCCCGGCCCCCACGATGCCCGCGGCGATCGCGAGGATCACCGCGACCGGATGCAGACGCACCGACCTGCCGAGCAGGAAGGGTTGCAGCACATGACCTTCGAGTTGCATCACGCCGATGAGGAGCGCCAACACGATGACCGCGGTCAACCAGCCCTGCGTCACCAACGCGATCACGACGGCGAGCGAGCCGCTGATGAGCGCGCCCACGATCGGGATGAACGAGAAGAGGAAGACCACCGTCGCCAACGGAAGTGCCAACGGAACCCGCAGGATCGCCAACCCGACGCCGATACACACGGCATCGACGAACGCGACGATCACGGTCGCACGTACGTACCCCACCAGGGTGCCGAAGCCCGCGACACCCGCGGCTGCGACCCGACCTCGGGTCTTCCGCGGGATCAGACGGCAGCAGAACTCCCAGATCTGACCGCCGCCGTAGAGGAAGAAGATCGTGAGGAACAATGTCAGTAACGCACCGGTGACCAGTTCGGTCGCCGTCGTCGCGGTCGCAACGGCACCGCCTGCCAGCTTGGCCTGGTTGTGCTCCATCAGGTTGATGATGTTCGACCCGAGGTTGCGCACCTGTGCTTCGTCGACGTCGAGCGGGCCGTCGACCAGCCATTCTCGCGTGCGATCGATGGTGACCGTGATCTCTGCGGTCAGCGCGGGGAACCCATGGACAAATGCCCGACCGACGAAGGTCAGCACCGTCGCGACAACTCCCAGCGCGACCAGCAGCATGATGACAACAGCCAGCGACCTCGGGAGCCCCTTCCGGTCGAGCCAGTCGACACCGGGAACCAGGAAGGCCGACACCAGGATCGCCAGCGCAACCGGAACGAACACCTCGTCGAACTCGAGAAACAGGCGCCCGAGCACATAGACGGCGAAGACGATCAGCAGGAGTCGCCACACCCACTCGGCTGTGGCCCGAACAAACGGGTGCACCTTGGAGCGGTCGAGCTCGGCCAGCGATCTCACAGACACCCCCGCCTCGGAATCTTCGGGATACTCGTCGGGTCGGGCGGCATGGTCCACGGGAGTCACACTAGCTGTCGTTACCCTTAGCCGTATGACGTCGGATACACCGGCGGTCCACGGTACCGTCCCTCGCTCTCGCTTCTGGTGGGTTCGGTGGATCCTGACGGCCGTCGTGGTGGCCATCCTGGCGGTCGAGGTCGTGCTGATCTGGCCGAAACTCGAGGAAGCAGCTCACCGGATCGGCGATCTCGACTGGGTGTGGCTCGTCGCCTGCGTCGTCGCGGCCCTGCTTTCGATGGACAGTTTCGCGCAGGTACAGCGAGCGCTGCTGCGGTCGGCGGGTGTTCGTGTCTCCGAGTGGAAGTCACTATCGGTGGTCCTCGCCGCGAACTCGGTCAGCCAGACGCTGCCGGGTGGTCAGGTACTCGCACCCGCTTTCACCTACCGCGAGACACGCAAGTGGGGTGCCTCGCCCGTTGTCGCGTCGTGGCAGGTGGTCATGTCCGGGCTGCTCGCCGGTGTCGGACTCGCAGTGCTCGGATTCGGTGGCGCACTGCTCGCGGGCGCCAAGACCAGCCCGTTCTCGGTGGTCTTCTCTGCGGTCGGGTTCATCGCGGTGGCCGTCGTCCTGCAGTATCTCGCCAGCCATCCGGAGTCGCTGCAGTCCACTGGCGAACGCATCCTCGGCTGGATCAACCAGGTGCGCAGCAAGCCGTCGGATCACGGGGTGTCGCGGTTATTGGAGACACTCGAACAGTTGCGCGCGGTCCAACTCACCCGTCGTGACACGAGTGTCGCCTTCGCGTGGAGCCTGTTCAACTGGATCGCCGACGTCGCGTGCCTGATGTTCGCGTGCTGGGCGGTCGGAGCCCATCCGAGCGTCTCCGGACTGATGGTCGCCTACGCGGCGGGCAAGGCCGTCGGTACCGCGATTCCACTGCTTCCCGGCGGGATCGGAGTGGTCGACGCCGTGCTTGTCCCAGCGCTGACCAGCGCGGGGATGCCAGCCGCCGACGCACTGACCGCGGTACTCGTCTACCGGATCATCAGTTATGTGTTGGTCGCAGTGATCGGGTGGATCGTCGTGTTCTTCCTCTTCCGGTCGCGAATCCGTACCGACGACTCCATCGGAGAAGAGATCGATCGCGACGTCGAGTCGGGCGATTTCGACCCGGACGCGGCTCCGGAGCGGAGACAATACGGACCTGAACCGCCCCCGGACTGACATTTCATGTCTGTCGCCCGCCACCCGCAGCACGTCATCAACGATGGGTGACGCTACCGTTGATACCCATGTCGAAGTCTGACGTGAGGGATCCGACCAGCAGTCGGCACACCACGACGTTCCCGCTGGCCGCGGCAGCGCTGTGCGACCTCGTGGCCGTCGTCGTGTTCGTGATGATCGGCAGGGCGAACCACCACGACGGCTTCGCGCTGGTCGGAGTGCTGCAGACCCTCTGGCCGTTCCTTGTCGGTGCCGCCGCCGGCTGGTCGATCGCCTACGTCTATTCACATGTCGGGTCGAGTGAGTGGTTCGGCAGCGACTTCCGGCCCGCACGCATCGTTCCGACCGGTCTGACGATCTGGATCTGCACCGTCGCGATCGGCATGGTGCTGCGCTACCTGCTGCACCAGGGCATCGCGCTGAGCTTCATCATCGTCGCGACCATCGCGCTCGGCCTGTTCATGCTGGGCTGGCGCGCGGTCGTCGCCTACGCGATGCGGAAGTACTTCTGAGCGACCTGTAGTGCAGCGGTCCCCGACTTCTCACCCTCTGTGTAGATCACGATGACCTTGCCGCCCTGAATGCCGATGAACCAGCCGGGACCCTGCGGTCCGTTGGTTCCGACCAGCGCTTTCAGGCCGGGCGCGCGAGTGAGGTCACTGGCGTCGCCGGTCTTGGCTGTTGTCGTCATCGCCGCGAGGATCGGCGCGCTCACCGACTTGTCGATCGCTCCGAGTGAACCGCCGTCGACCTTGGTCGTGGCACCCGAGATGACCGCGGGAGCAACAGAACTCTGAGTGCCCGCGTTGGCCCGCGCCATCGACACACCGAGCGCAGCCATGTTCAGCATGGTCGCCGTTGCCGACTGGGGCCGGTAGTCAATCGTCGCGACACCCGGCTTCGGGGAGGTCGGAGTCGACGCGCCCGGAACCGTGAACGTGACGCCGAGCCCCAGTCGGTCGAGCGCCGTGTCCGACGACTCGTTGTTCGACTCCCGCGAAGACGTGGCCTTGTCGACGGCCGAGAACACGGGATCGAGCGTCGCCCCGACCGGATACTGCTGGTCGACGCTGTTTCCACGCTCGGCGGCGTAATCGTTCTGCGCCAGACCGAGAATCCGACCCGACCCGGCGTCGAGCGCCATGATGGTCGCCGGTTGTCCGACCTCGACGGCCGCGTCACCGAGGGTCAACTGCACCTGCTGGTTGATCGACGTCGCGACGTCGGGACCGGGAGGCCCCTGCTCCCCCGCGAGCTTGCGCGGCGCGAGGCCCGGACCCACCATCTGGACCTGCCAACCGGCGGTCGCATCAACGATCGCCTGCCAGTAATTGGTCAGTGCGGGCTCGAGCGGCGACGAGAGTCGACGGTCGGCCATCACGAGCATGCCGGTCTTGTTGACCGACACTCCTGGAATCGCCGCCGGATCGCTGGTCATCACACCCATGTCGGGATCGCGCAGGGTCACCGCGATGATCGGCTTGCCCGGTGCTGCCGCGAGCTTCGCGTTGATGACGTCCGGCGTGATCAACGGCGCGATCGGTGCCAATGTCCGCGACAGTGCGCGCACCGACGCCCCCTGGTCCTTGGTCTTGGCCGGGTCGAGGACGATCTCGTTGACCGGCGCCAACACCATGAAGGGCTTGCCGGACACGCTGTTGACCGTTGGAGCGGGCCGCGCGTCGGTCCGGACCTCACGGAGGTTGCCGCCGACGGGCATTCCCTGGGCCAGGAGTGCGGGATCCCAGGTGATCTTCCAACCAGAACTCAGGTGGCGGGCAGTGCCCGACGTCGCCGACTCGAACGAGCGGTCCTTGTCCCACCGCCAGGTGGTCTTCAGGTTGAACGACGCGGTGCCGTCGCTGTACTCCTCCGGCTTGTCGACGTCGACGTCGATCGACTGGGGATTCATCGCTGTGACGGTCTGCGTCAGAGCGTCTGCGGCCTGACCGGGGGCAGTGGTGTACGACGCTGCTGCGGTGGCGTCTTTCCTGCTCAGTGCGCTGGCGAACTCGCTGACCGCCGCCGCGGCACCGGTGTCGGGACCACTGGAGAGCATGCGCCAGGTGACAAAACCGCCAGCACCGACGAGGACTACGCAGGCAACAAGAGCTACCCACCGCAAGCAATACTTCATAGTCCCATTGTTCACTCTAGTCACACGAGTCACATCACTGACCTGCTTGCGGTCAGAACTCGGACTAGTCACGATCTCGTCTCGGTCCCCATCAGTCTCACGGTCGGCCGCCCGATCGGGGGCGGCGGCCAGGGACTTCGCGGTGGCCGGGTCGATGAGCTTCTCGCCGTCGGATTCGTCGCCACGAGGAGCGGAGTCGACGAGGAGGTCTGAACCCTCTGCCACGCCGGAGTCGACCTCAGCTGCAGCGCGGTGGCGGCCTGAACTCCGCGTCAGAGCCGATGCCCATAATGGGTCATGGTCTTCACGGTGTTCCGAGCCGGAGTCCGGGAGGTGACGTCGACCGATTGGTTGACCTCCCGTCACTCGTTCTCATTCGGCGATCATTACGATCCATCAAACACCCATCATGGACTTCTCATTGCATGCAATGAAGAAGTTTTACTACCCGGACATGGATTCGATGCCCACCATCATTCGGATTCCGAAATCGTCACATGGGTGGTCTCCGGCACGTTGGTGCACACGGACTCTGCAGGTCACACCGGCGTCGTCTATCCCGGTCTCGCCCAACGAATGAGCGCCGGCTCCGGCATCGACCACACCGAACGTAACGACCCGTGGCCTGACCTGCACGAATCCGGTTCCGAACCGGTCCACTACATACAGATGTGGCTGGTACCCGACGAGTACGGCATCACACCGTCGTACGAGCAGCGCGACATCTCCGCAGCACTCGCCGGAGGCGATCTCGTCGCCGTGGCGTCGGGCGACCCCGCTGCCGAAGCCGCGATCACGATCAGCAACCGTGCCGCGACGCTGTTCGCCGCCCGTATCGCGCCGGGCACCTCGGTCGCCATCCCCGACGCTCGGTTCACCCATGTCCTCGTCGTCGACGGCCGGGCCGTGCTGTCCACAACAGATCAGGTCGCCGAGATCACCCTCGCAGCAGGCGACGCTGCGCGCGGCGTCGAAACCTCTGGAGCGACGCTGCGATCGGATGCGGGAGACGGGCCGGCCGAGGTTTTGATCTGGGCGATGAACAAAGCACTCGGAGAGCCCTGACTCAACTGAAGGTCGCGCGGTGGCGTGACAGGATAGACGTCGTGACTGCTTCGAAGACCGATTCCCTTCCTTCCGGCATCGACCTCGAGTGGGTCGACGATGCCGTCCGCGTCCAGGACGACCTGTTCTCCCACGTCAACGGCAAGTGGCTCGATACCCACGAGATCCCCGACGACCGTTCGGTCGACGGAGCATTCCACGTGTTGCGTGATCGTGCGGAGGAGAACGTCCGCGACATCATCACCGCATGTGCCGAGGCCGATCCGCCAAGCGGCTCCGACGCCCAGAAGATCGGCGATCTCTTCGGGTCGTTCATGGACACCGATCACATCGAGGCACTCGGGATCGGTCCGATCCGCGGTGAGATCGAAGCCATCGAAGCGGTCACGTCGACCGACGAACTCTCCGGACGCATCGGCCGTCTGCAGCGCCACGGCGTCGGCGGACTCTTCGGTTTCTACGTCGACACCGACGCCAAGCGATCCGATCGCTACCTCGTGCACGTGGTGCAGTCCGGTCTCGGACTGCCCGACGAGTCGTACTACCGCGACGACAACCACGCGGAAACCCGTGAGGCATACCGCGATCACGTCTCACGCATGTTCGCGCTCGCAGGCTACGACGACGCAGATGAGCGCGCGACCACGGTGCTCAACCTCGAGACCGCCATCGCGGGCCATCACTGGGACGTGGTTCGACGACGCGACGCCGACCTCACCTACAACCTCTTCTCTCTCGGCGAGTTCGATTCGCTCACTTCGGGTTTCAACATCCACGAGTGGTTCGGCGGCCTCGGGACCGTCGGAGACGTCACCTTCGCGGAGGTCGTGGTCGGTCAGCCTTCGTTCGTCGACGACGTCACCACGCTGTTCGCCGAGTCGCCGATCGAACACTGGAAGACGTGGCTGACCTGGCGGCTGCTGCACTCGGCAGCGTCGTATCTGTCGTCGGAGTTCGTCGACGAGAACTTCGCTTTCTACGGCCGCACCCTCACCGGAGCCGAGACCATCCGCGACCGCTGGAAGCGCGGCGTCGGATTCGTCGAGGGCGCAATGGGATTCGCCGTCGGCAAGCTCTACGTCGAGGAGCATTTCCCGCCCGAGGCAAAGGCCCGGATGGACGAGCTGATCGCCAACCTCGTTGCGGCGTACCGCCAGAACATCTCTGACCTTCCCTGGATGACGCCGTCGACTCGCGAGCGCGCGTAGTTTCCGATGAGATCACCACGGTCGACCGACAGTGCGCTGTAGTCGCGCCACTGTGCGGGGTACCCGATCTTGGGGGTGAACTTCTCGAGCTTGACCAACGCGCGCTCGCGAGTCGACGGCGTCATCCAGGGAAGGTCAGAGATGTTCTGGCGGTACGCCGCAACGAGGTTGGCG
>NZ_LZMO01000064.1:0-10883 GCF_001665715.1 Gordonia sp. 852002-10350_SCH5691597 | reverse complement strand
CCAACGCGAACGACGCGACCCGTACGTGCTCGCGGATCAGCAGGTCGATCCGTTCGGTGGCATCGGTGGCGTCGGCGCGGATGTTCACTCCGAAGGGCTTGTCGGTCAACGACTTCGTCTTCGCGATTGCCGCTTCCAACTCGGCGTAGGTCATCGTCGCCGACGCCAGGATGCCGAGTCCGCCGGCATTGGAGGTCGCGGAGGTCAGCGACGGCCCCGACACCCATCCCATCCCGGTCTGCACGATCGGGTATTCGACACCGACCAGCTCGGTGAACCGAGTCGGTAGCGCGGCCGCGCGGGCAGTCGAACTCATTTCACCTCCCGATCTCGAACACCTGTGGGGTCCAGGATGTCTCGGATGATGGCCAGCTCGTTCTCCGACGGAACCCTGGTCGGCGGAGCCTGCTCGAGACCCGCGATCTCGAACGAGGTGTTGTCGACGACCTCGGCAGGCTCGACACCGGGGTGTAGCGACAGCGCCCGCATCGTGTGGCCGGGCCCGTCGAAGTCGAAGACCCCGAGATTGGTGACGACGCGGTGGATGTCGAGGTCGTCGAACGCAGGATTGTCGGGATCGACCTTGTCGTAACCGATTCCGCTGACGACGTCGACCTTGTCGCAGAAGACGCGCGCCGAATGTCGGGGCACCCAGTAGCTGGTCGGATGGTTGATGGTGTTGCCCGGCGCTCCGCGCACACCGAACATCTGACGGGTGGGGTGTTGGAGGGGGCCGAACGCCGACAGGTTCTGATTGCCGTGCCGGTCGATCTGGTTGGCGCCCATGACCACATGTCGTCGACCCGACGTCACGACGTCGAAGACCTTGGAGAACGGCATCCATCCTTCGATGGGCCCCGACTTCCCGATCGGCGGTGTGTCGGCGAGAATCAACGCCTCGCCGTCGGTGATGAGCAGGTCGGGCGAGAAGGTCAGGCGCGCCAACCGGGCACCGAGCAGGGGCACCGGAGCCATGGGCGACGCCATGATCTCGCCGGAGTCACGGAAGATCTCGGCGCACGCGACGACGCACACCTCTGCGCGGGTCACATCGGTTTCCGTTGCCGTAGTTGTCACTTCGACTCCTCGTGCTCGCCGCGCCAGGCGTCGACCTCGCGCTGGTAGGTCTCCTCGTCGACGTCGAGAAAGCGACGACGGAACGTCGACCACTTCTCGGGGTCCTTCGCGGACTCGACGTAGAACCGTTGAAACGCCTCGTCGCGGCTGTGCTCGCCTGTGACATTTGGCCCGCTCGCTCCGCTCCCGGCGCCGGTAGACGTGAAATGGGCGCCATTGGGCGCGTGGACGACCTTGTCGACGTGCATTCGGTTGAGTAGAAGTCGTTGCGTCGGAACGGACTTGGCCAGTACCTCGGTCGAGACGAGTTGATCGGTCTCGAGGTAGCGACGCTGCGCCGCGGCGCAGAACAGGTCGTCCATGTACGGGTCGACGCCGGTGTAGGCGGCGTTGCCACGTGAATCGGCGATGTCGAGGTGGACGAATGCGGCGTCGAGTCGCAGTGCAGGCATGGCGATCAGGGTTTGGGTGCGGCCGTCGGGATCGGGATACGGCGACGTGACGGTCTTCAGTTCGCCCTCCCAGAAGTCCGGCACCGATGATCCGAGTCCGGCGCGTGTCGGCAGGAACGGCAGGCGAGCGGCAGCGGCCTGCAGCCCGCTCTTGACCATCCCCTCGTCCATCTCGCGGGCCTCGATGGCGCCACTTGTGCGCGCCGTCGAGAACCACGGATCGTAGAAGGGTGCCGAGTCGAGCGAGACGAAGCCGTAGTAGGCGCGGCGGACTTTGCCTGCGGCGCAGAGTAATCCGAGGTCGGCGCCGCCGTAGGTGACGACTGTCAGATCCTTGACGTCGGAGCGGGCCAGAGCCCGGACGAGTGCCATCGGCTTGCGACGCGAACCCCACCCACCGATTCCGATGGTCATGCCGTCGCGGAGTTCACCGATGACGTCGTCGAGGGTGCTGGTCTTGTCGGTCGGCGTCGCGGTCTGTGGTGTTGAGATTTGGGGTGTCGAGGTTTGAGGCGTTGAGGTTTGGGTCATGTCAGCGACTCCCCTGTGCGGTCTTCGGCTTTCCGGTCGCGACGAAGGCGTCGCGGTGCTCGTCGGCAACACCTGCAAGATTGAGTTCGAAGGTGTACCCCTGCTCGAGGCGATAACTGGCCTTCACGTCGACAGGGTCGATGTGGTTGATCGCCGATTTCGCCGCGCGGATGACCCTCGTGTCCTTCGCGGCGATCTGCTCGGCGACGTCGAGCGCCGTCGCGTCGAGCTCGTCGGCAGGCACCACCTTGTAGACAGACCCGAAGTGCAGGAGCTGTTCTGCGGTGACGTTGCTCGCCGTGTAGTACAGCGTGCGCATCATGTGCTGCGGGACGAGACGGGCGAGGTGCGTTGCGGCGCCGAGTGCGCCGCGGTCGACCTCCGGCAGCCCGAAGACGGCGCCCTCCGACGCGACGATCACGTCGGCATTGCCGACAAGACCGATTCCGCCGCCGACGCAGAATCCGTTGACGGCGACGATGACCGGCACCTTGCAGTCGTAGACCGCGGAGAACGCAGCGGCGCAGCCGTGGTTGGCACCGATGAGCGCGTCGAATCCCTCAGTTGCCTGCATCTCCTTGATGTCGACGCCCGCGTTGAATCCCCGACCTTCGGCCCGCAACACCACCGCGTGGGTGTCGAGATCGTCGCCCGCGGCGAGAGTCGCGTCGGCCAACTCGAACCACGCGGCCGACGGCAACGCGTTGACCGGCGGATAGTCGACGGTAATGGTGGTGACACCACTCGCCGAGCGCGTACTGGTGATCGGCACGCCATGCCCTCCTCCCGGGACGCATCCCGTGTTGTGAACCCCGTGACCGAGGCAGTGACTCGGATGACCACTGACTCTGGAAAACACACACCAAGCAAATGCTTGGTTGTTTGGTAGGGTAGCACCCATGGGTCCGCGGTCACAGGTCACACGTCTCGACCCCCCACGGGAGATGAATCTCGGAGTGGAGAAGAAGGTCGTCCTCGTCACCGGTGGTGCGCGCGGCGTCGGCCTGGGTATCGCCAAGGTGTTGGCGGATCTCGGTGCGGTCCCGGTGATCTGCGCGCGCAACCCGACCGAAGACGCGTTGGCGCTCGGTGACTTCATTGCATGCGACGTGCGCGACGAGGCTTCGGTGACCGCGATGGTCGCGCAGATTGTCGAGACCTACGGCTCGCTCGACGGTGTCGTCAACAATGCGGGCGGTTCGCCGTTTGCGCTCGCCGCCGACGCGTCGTCGTCGTTTGCGGGCAAGATCGTCGAACTGAATCTGCTCGCACCGCTACTTGTCGCGCGCGCCGCGAATGCGGTGATGCAGCAACAGGAATCGGGCGGAGCGATCGTCAACGTGTCGAGTGTCAGTGGTCACCGGCCGTCGCCGGGTACATCCGCGTACGGCGCGGCAAAAGCCGGTCTCGACAACGCAGCGACGTCGCTGGCCGTCGAGTGGGCGCCTCGTGTACGGGTCAACTCCGTGATCGCCGGTCCGGTGGAAACCGAACTGGCACAGATGCATTACGGTGACGCTGACGGCGTCGCAGCGGTGGGGCGCACCATTCCGATGGGGCGGATGGCGACGCCGGTGGATGTGGGCAATGCCGTCGCCTTCCTGCTCTCGCCTCTCGCCGGCTACATCACCGGCTCGACGCTCACCGTCCACGGTGGCGGCGAGAAGCCGGCATTTCTCGACGCCGCCAACGCGGGTAACGCCTTGTGAGTCAGTGAAAGTCAGAGTTCTGAAGGGGACGAATCCACGTGAGGGGATTGTGTTGAGCGACAACGGACATGGGTCGAACGCGGGTCGCGTGGCCATCGTGACGGGCGCGGGTCAGGGTATCGGACGTGCCCACGCGGTGGCGTTCGCGGCCGACGGCGCGGCCGTCGTGGTGAACGACTACGCCGAGGATGCCGCCGCAGCGGTCGTCGAGGAGATCACCGCGAGTGGCGGTCAGGCGGTTGCCTCGGTCGGCGACGTCGCCGACTGGGACTCCGGTGCCGCGATGGTGGCGACCGCGCTCGACGAGTTCGGTGGCCTCGACATCCTGGTCAACAACGCGGGGTTCGTGCGCGACAGGATGCTCGTCGCGATGTCGGAGGACGAGTGGGACGCTGTCGTCCGGGTCCACCTCAAGGGACACTTCGTCGGACTGCGCCACGCCGCCGCGTACTGGCGGGCGGAGTCCAAAGCGGGCTCGATGCGGCAGGCTCGCGTGATCAACACCTCGTCGGGCGCAGGTTTGTTCGGATCGGTTGGCCAGGGCAATTATTCGGCAGCGAAGGCAGGGATAGCGGAACTCACCATCCAGGCGGCGGCCGAGATGGGTGCATACGGCGTGACTGTCAACGCGATCGCACCGTCGGCGCGCACGCAGATGACCCTGGGGGCCGGTGAGGCGATGGCCGCGCAGATGGCCGCACCGGACGACGGCTCGTTCGACGCGATGGACCCGGCGAACATCTCTGCGCTGGTCGTATGGCTCGGATCGGTCGAATCGTCGAACGTCACCGGAAGGATCTTCGAGATCGAGGGCGGCAAGATCACCGTCGTCGACGGCTGGCAGCGCGCGGCGTCGATCGACAAGGGCGCCCGCTGGGAACCTGCCGAACTCACGACCGTCGTCGACGATCTGCTGGCCAAGACGCCGGCCCCGGTGCCCGTGTACGGGGCACGATGACCGACGGTGCTCCTCTCGACGAGGGCGATTCCGTTGGCGGACAACGGATCGCCGTCGCACGGGCGTACGTTGATGCGCTGGTGAGCCACGATCCGTCCGGTGTGCGTCTCCATCCGGATTGCACGCGTGTGGAAATGGGGATCAAGACCGGGCGAAGCGGCGACCACATCGCCCGCAGCCTGGCACGCGGCCCGCAATTTCGTCTGATTCATCGGGTCAGCGGGTTCGAGGCGGCGGTCGCAGGCCACACGGTGTCGACGAAGTATCGAGTCCATGTGGCCCCCAAGGCATTAGGGCTGTGGGCGCCGGTGAGCGAATCATTCCTGATCGACGACGAACTCCGGATTCGTACCATCGTCGCGCGTTTCGGACGTCCGCGTCGACGCTGAGTGGCTTACTCAGCGTCGACGGGTTGTGGTCAGACGCCTGGTGCGCGCACCACCATCGGGACTCCGGGGAAGTAGCCGGCCATCTCCGAGCGTGCCTTGCGCATCGCGGCGGTGGCGTATCCCTGCTTGCGGAAGTCGGGGTGGACCCAGACGCGGACGTCGACCTCGCCGTCGGTGAGCTCGCCGAAGACAAACCCCACCTTGTCGTCGCCGTCGGTCACGACCAGCCAGGCCGCCTCTTCCTCGTCGACCCGTCCTGCGGCCTGTGCGATCTCCTGGTCGATCTCGCGGGCCGGCTGGCCCGAGCCGTCTCCGGCGACCCCAAGCTCGCGGGTGCGCTCGGCGAACAGTTCGGCGTCGTCGCTGGGGGAGAAGGCACGCAGTACGACGGTGTCTCCGCTGCTCGCGGGACGCTCGGCGAGTGTGAAGGTCAGTTGATGGTTCAGGTCGTCGAGTTCGCTCTGATTTCGTCGGCGTTCGTCCTTGGTCAACTGGTCGAGCTTCATGTCGAGGATTGCCGATGCGCCGAGCTGTGATTTGCCGAGGAGTTCCGCGATGGCGGAGACGGCTTGGGTGTGATCGTCGGCGTCGACAATGGCGTCGAGCACCTCGTGTCGTCGCTCGAGAGCGGTGAGGAGAGCGTCGGCGATGTCGCGACGTTCGGTTGCCAGATCCACATCAGTCATGGTGTCGATCCTAATGAGCTACTGGCCGGTACGACATGGAACATGTTCTCGTTTCCGATCCAGGTCTCAGAATCTTGATTACCGCACATAGAGACGTCAAACGGCTGATTGACCTTTCCTGAATCTAGAACACGTCCTACTCTGAGACGCATGGCATCTGAGATCCCTGAGTCCGAAATCGACCACTTGCGCGGATCGACCCATATGGGCGACCTTCTTGTTGCGGCACTGGCGAAGAACGCGTCGGGTAACGTGCTCGAGCTCGGCGACACCACGCTCACGGGCGCGCAGATGGCCGACGAGATCAGCCGCTACGTACAGGCTTTCGAGGGGCTTGGTTCGGGCACGGGGTCGTCGGTGGGTCTGCTCGCACTCAATCGCCCCGAGGTGCTGTTCGTCATCGGTGCGGGCCAGACACAGGGTTGGCGACGCACCGCACTGCATCCGTTGGGCTCGCTCGACGATCACGCGTACGTGTTGTCCGACGCGGGGGTTACGACGCTCGTCATCGATCCGGTCCCGATGTTCGTCGAGCGCGCTGTTGCGCTCATGGAACGTGTCGACGGACTCAAGCAGATCTTCACGCTCGGTCCCGTGCCCGAGGCGTTGTCCGACGTCGGTCGCGACGTCGTCGCGGAGGCTGCCGGTTACGACGCGACGCCGCTGACCGCTGCGGAACTCTCGCCGGATCACATCATGTCGATCACATATACCGGCGGCACCACAGGCAAACCGAAGGGTGTCATCGGCACCGTTCGCGCGATGACGACGATGACCCAGATCCAGTTGTCGGAGTGGGAATGGCCAACGCGGCCGCGCTTTTTGATGTGTACGCCATTGTCGCACGCGGGCGCGGCGTTCTTCCTCCCGACGCTGATGAAAGGCGGGTCGATGGTCGTGCTGAGCAAGTTCGATCCCGCGGAGGTCCTGCGCACCATCGAGGAGGAGAAGATCAGCGCCACCATGCTCGTGCCGTCGATGCTCTACGCCCTGATGGACCATCCCGACTCGCGCACCCGTGATCTCTCGTCACTGGAAACCGTGTATTACGGTGCCTCGCCGATCAATCCGGTGCGGCTGGCCGAGGCCATCGAGCGATTCGGACCGATCTTCGCGCAGTATTACGGGCAGTCGGAGGCGCCGATGGTCATCAGCTACCTCGCCAAGGACGAGCACCCCAGGCCGGGCGAAGACACGCGCAGGCTATCGAGTTGTGGGCGGCCGTCGTCGTTCCTGCGTACCGCGCTCCTCGGACCCGACGACAAGCCGGTGGCGCAGGGCGAGCCGGGCGAAATCTGTGTTGCCGGACCGCTTCTCGCCGCGGGCTACTGGGGCCTGCCGGAGCAGACCGCGGAGACGTTCCGCGACGGATGGCTGCGTACGGGCGACGTCGCGCGTGAGGACGCCGACGGATACTGGTACATCGTCGATCGCACCAAGGACATGATCGTCACCGGTGGCTTCAACGTGTTTCCGCGAGAGGTGGAAGACGTTGTCGCAGAGCATCCGTCGGTCGGTCAGGTCGGTGTGATCGGTGTGCCGCACGAGAAATGGGGTGAGGCGGTGACCGCCGTCGTCGTGTTGCGTGGCGATGTCGAGGCCAATGACGATGACCGGCAGCGGATCACCGCGGAAATCCAGGACGCGGTGAAGCAGCGCAAGGGTGCCGTGCAGTCGCCGAAGGACGTGATCTTCGTGGAGTCGCTGCCGCTGACCGGACTCGGCAAGCCCGACAAGAAGGCCCTGCGCGCTCAGTTCTGGGCGTCGTCGGATCGCGGTGTCGGGTAGGAGGTTTGCCTGGAGCAGGCTGGACGGTCCATCAGGTCGGGCCTGCCGTGGCCGCCTTCAAGATCTCGTCGCATGCGGCGTCGACTGCGTCTTCCGGATTGACGATGTGGCCTGCCAATGCCTTGGCCGCGCGATACGGCTCGTCGGCGGTGAGCAGTTCGAGGTCGGTGTCCGACAGTCGTGACAGCGGAGCGCCGGCCCCGGCTCCGTGGTCGCGAAGCGCGGCAGCCCAGAGTGGCTGGTCGGCGCTGAGCCAACCGACAACCGATGGGATTCCGGCTCGGAGAGCTGCGGCGGTGGTACCGGCTCCGCCGTGATGGACGGCTGCTCGGCACTCAGGAAAGAGGATCTCGTGGTCGACGGACTCGGTGAGGTGCAGAAGGCCATCGCGCTCTGGCAGGGCATGTCGTGTCTGGGCGACCACACGAAGGCGTAGCGATACGATTGCCTCGACGATCGAAGAGACCCGCTCGGGTGGGATCTGCATACTCCCGAAGCCGACATAGACGGGGGCAGGTCCCGATCGAATCCACTCGAGAATGCGGGTGATCTGGCTATTGTCGTTGTGTCCGTTGAGTTTTGCTCGGGTCTGGCTGTCCGGCAGGAGGAAGCCCGTGAACGGGCGCTGTTCTCCCCACTCGCGCTCGAGGAGCGGGAACAATTCGGCGTCGTACGCCTGGATCTCCGGGGTTCCTCGTCGCCGGAGCCTCGCGCCGAGGGTTCCCGAGGCAGACGGGAGGCCCAGCCGACGGCGCAGTGCGCGGTCGTTCGGACGCTGCGTGAGTGAGACGAGGTAGTCGGCCGCGCGCCACGCGGCTGCGCTGACCGCCGCGGGCAGCGGGCGATACAGCGGCGACAATTGATGGTTGGGACGTATCGGGCAGTAGTGCAGCGGCACGAAGGAGATGTCTCGGCTTTCGGCGACCGTCGCAGCCCGTTCTTGCGCCAGTGGTCCGCTGACGAGAATGTCTGCCACATCGGCGAGTTCACCCATGACCCTCTCCGACATCGCCGACCCGTGTGATCCGATTTCGCGGAGCGCAGCCAACCGCTTCAACGGATTCCACGACTTGAGGTCTCGCTTCACCAGCGAACTCGCAAGCAACTCCGACGTTGACGGACACAGGCTCCGCGTCGGCAGTCCAGAACGCGACACCTCAGCCAACAAGTCTTCGGGAACAGCCAACTCGACGCTGTGTCCGCGTCGGTGGAGTTCGGCTCCGAGCGCGACCGCCGGTTGGACGTCGCCTCGACTGCCGTGCATGACGAATGCTATTCGCATGTGCCCCAATCTTTTTCAGAGATGTTCCAGGAAGCGAACTCGGCGGCGACCAGTGCGCGGAGCGAACGTCGATCGTGGATCATGGCGGGATTCAGCGAGCTCACCGCCAGCGTGAGCACCTCATCGCCACTGCACAACCATCCGCTGATACCGCCGGCGTGCCCGGCCAGGCCGGCGGAATCCGGTGTGACGGCGCGCATCGCGGTCACTCCGGGACCTCCGGTACCAAGTGACGCAAACAAAGGATCTACCTGCCCGACGTTAGAGGCGACGCATAAGGGAGTCGATATTCCACCAGCGAGTCGGCGCACGGCTCCGTCGGTCAAAGCCTGTGCAACGGTAGACATCGCGGCCATGGGACCGGGTTGCGCGTCGAGCGTACGGTAGGCGGCCTTGCACGCGTCGCGAATCTCGCTGAGGTCGGTGTAGCGGTTGACATCGAGACGAATGCGGGCGGTGACGCCCGTCGTGGCGTTGGCGCGTCGATCATCATTGCGGTGCCGTGATACTGGAATCGACACCGGGACAATGTCTCCCGACGATGCCATGCCTGCCTTGTCGAGGAGTCCGACCATCACTCCGACGAACAGGGAGTTCGGCGTGCCATTGCGTTCTCTCGCAATCTTCGATGCGTGCTCGCGATCCACCGTCACGATCACCGAGGGAGGTAGACCTGGCTCGGTTCCGGTGGCCGCTCCCGTACTCTTCGGCGCTGCTGTGGTCACAGTGGTCCGAGACCGTGCGTGTTCCGGTTGAGTGTGCGCAGAGCCTCGGGGTAACCCGGTCCGCAGTGACGCGACGACACTCGACGCTGCCGCGTGTGCGGCGCGTGCTGCGGTCTTGACTCCATCGGACAGGTCGGACGCGAGGTCCGGCATCTCGACGTCGGTGTCATAGGTGTTCTCGGACAACGCCTCCGTGATCGCTGTGATCAGCGTCGCACCGTCGCCGATCGCGTGCGCCGCGGTGAACGAGACGTAGGTACCAATGCCGTCGGAGTGAGCCGCGCTCAGTCGCCAGGAGGGTCCCGAGACACTGTTCAGGGCAAACCGTGCCTGAGTGTCGATCCACGCGGCAACGTCCTCTGGGCTCACCGTGTCGGTGAAGAACTCGACGGACCCGGCGGTCGGCGTATACCGCCACGCGTCACGAATCGGTGGTGGGCGCCGCGCGACGAGTCTCGATGCGCGACCCGCGCAGAGTCGTTCGCCCAATCGGGCGAAGGCTTCCTCGTCGAGGCGGGTGGGTAGCTGCCACACGCACTGATTCACGACTCCGAGCCCCAGAGCGTGTTCCATCCGTACGAAGAGATCGTCGTCGGTGGTCAGGCGCTCAACCGGCAGGGCCGAGTGCTTCGACCCGGTCGTGCGTGTCGAAGTGATCGTCATGACCGAGAGAGGTAGGCGCGCAGCGTCAGTGGGACAAAGACGATCAGGATCGCAGTCGTCCCCACGAGCGTCCATCCGACATCGCTGGTGATCTGTCCCTCATTCGCCAGCCCACGAAACGCGGAGATGAGGTGCGAGACCGGATTGACGTCGGCGATCGCTTGCAGCCAACCGGGCATTGTCGTGGTTGGCACGAACGCATTGGACGTGAACGTCATCGGCATCAGTACCAGCATCGAGATCCCCTGTATCGCCGATACTTTGCGGAGCAGAACGCCCAGCAGCGCGAAGATCCAGCTCAGCGAAAACGCAGCATAGACGACAAGTGTGACGCCTGCGATGACGCCGATCACGCTTTCGGGCCGGTAGCCCATGCAGATGCCGACGACGAGGGACATCACGCTCGCGATGACATATCGCACGGTGTCTGCTGTCAGCAACCCTGCGAGTGGTGCGATCCGTGCGATGGGCATGGAGATCAGTCGGTCGAACACTCCGCTGTCGATGTCTTCACGTAACTGGGTTCCGGTGACCACCGAGGTGGTGACCGCCACGGAAACCAGAACGCCGGGTACAAGGAGGACGAGGTAGTTGTCGACGCCACCCGCAACGGCTCCGCCGAA
>NZ_LZMO01000063.1:0-6050 GCF_001665715.1 Gordonia sp. 852002-10350_SCH5691597 | reverse complement strand
CGCCCGCGCAACAACCAGACCCGCTCAGCTGCCCAACCCGCGCGCGGCGGCGGTCTGCGACCAGATGCGCGCGATGATCTCGGCGGCGGGGCCGAAGTCGCTGTCGCGGAACGACGTCCCGGCCCACAGGTTGAGGAATTCCGGATCGCCGGCGAGAGCTGCGGCCGAGCGGAGTGGACTCGTCAGATGGTGCAGCTGTGGGTACTCAGCGGGGGCGAGTGGCGAGTAGCGATCGGTGAACTCGTTGCGCAGCGCACGCGCCGGTCGGCCGGAGAACGCTCGGGTCACCACGGTTTCGGTAAACCGCGAATCGCGCAGTGCTGCACGGTGAGTCGGCTTGGTACCTGCCTCCGCACTGTCGAGGAACGCGGTACCCAGTTGCACCGCGACGGCACCGGCGGCCAGTGCGGCGTCGACGTGTGCGCCGGTCGCGATCCCGCCGGCGGCGATGATCGGGATGTCGACGAGTTCGGCGACCTCACGCACCAACTCGATCGTGGACGTCTGCGAAGGCTCCGCCGTCGCCGAGAGCGTCGCACGGTGCCCACCTGCTTCGACCCCCTGCACGCAGAGTGCGTCGACCCCCTGCGCGGCAGCAGCTTTCGCGTCGATCGGATCGGCCACCGTGGCAACCGCTACGATTCCGGCGCCGTGCAGACGATCGACGAGGCTCTCACCCGGAAGCCCAAATGTGAACGACACCAAAGGAACTCGTCGGGAGATCACCAGATCAACCTTGTCCGCATACGCATCGTCGTCGAATTCAACGACGGGCCCGACGTCGACGTTGTACCGTCGCGCGACCGGCTCCAACTCGTCGCGGTAGCGGAGCACTGCAGCCAGATCGCGAGCGGGTCCGCCCGGCACGAAGAGGTTCACACCGTAGGCGCCCACACCCGACGCGACGACCTCGTCGATCTCGCCCGCAAGTGCGTTGACCGACTTGTAGCCCGCAGCCAGAAAGCCCACGGCCTGCGCCTGCGCAGCCGCGATCACCAGCGCAGGCGTCGACGGACCGCCTGCCATCGGCGCGACGACGATCGGCACACGCAGGCTCATCAGGTCGAATACCTCTGCGCTGTCAGGCATCTGCACGCTCCCGTCGTACGAGTTGCGGCGGATCATTCGACCGCCGCCACCGTCGAGGCTACTCAGCGCGGCCCCGTCTGGGAACCATGAACTGCGCCGTGGTCAGGAGGTTGCCGACTCACCAGCCTCGTGACGATGCTCGTGATCGCCATCCTGGTGGTGGTGCTCGTGCGTGATCGGGTACAAGATGTCGACGTCGACGGCCGAGGTGCGAGAGCTTCTGTTACCCAACATGTTCCAGATCAGCACCGTCACCGTGCCGAGTCCGGCGTAGAGCCCGAGGCAGAGCAGCGCAGTCCCCGACCCCGCCTCCGGGAAGTACAACGAGTTGCGAATCAGTTGTGCACCACCGCCGGTGGGTAGCCATTCTCCGAGCTTCGCCCAGAAGGTCGGCATGAAGTTCCACGGGATCGACGCACCCGACAGCGTCGCGCCGACGAGGAAGTAGAAGCCGCCCGCCAACGATCCGATCGGCCCGAACAGCGTCACCAGACCGGCAGTCGAGCCCGCGATGGCCAACGAGATCAGGGTGTACGTGCCGAAGAGTCGCCACTGGTCCGCGGAGCTGCCGACGCCGTAGAACCAGGAGAACAGGAGCACGATCCCGGCCGACACCGCGGCGTAGGCAACCAACGCCGCAACGTGGCCGAACCCACGCCGCAACGACTGCGGCACTCGCGGCATCAGCCGTCCGAGGCCCAGTGACGCGATACTGCCGCCGAGCGAGATCACCTGCAGGATATAGCCGATCGACGCACCGTTGATGTCGTCTTCGGAGAGCTTGACGACATCGACCGCCAGCGTTTGCGGGAGTTGATTGCTCACATTGGCCTCTGAGGCAACAGCTTTCAGCGCGGTCGCGGGTAGCGCACCGCCGGCACTCGCCACTACCGGCACAATGCCCTGCTGCGTGATCTCCAGCCCACCGTCGACCTCCCGATCGACGATCGCGGCGCGCAACGAGTCCATGGATTCATAGGATCGAGCATCGAACTTGCCGTCGGCTTCCACTGCGGCAGTGAGCTTGTGCGTCTGTTGCTCGGGTCCGACAATTCCGATGGGTACGTTCCGCGGCGACGGTGAATGTCCGACGCCGAGATAAAAGGCACCCAGCCCGAGTTGGGTGAGTGCACCGAGTAGGACGACGGCGAACAGCAAGCGTCGGTACTTCGCACCGAATGACAACGGCTCAGCTTCAGTCTGGAGCATGGATGACTACCTCAAGGTTTCGTGGACGGAACTATCGAGAACGGACGAGAAGTTCTGTGTACGAGCTGATTACGCGTGAAAGCCGTCGACCGCGATGCCGACCTGGGTGCGCACATCCTCGAACGGATCACGATCCGAATGCGCGCCTGTCGACGCACGGGCGATCGCGAGTGCTGTGACAGCGAAGATCATGTTGGCTGTGAGCGTTGCCCTGTCTGCCACCGCGTCGTCACCGGAATCGGCAACGAGTCTCTGCGCGATCCGCTCCTGCAGCTCGGCAACCAATGCGAGTCCCGCTGCGCGGTAATGATCATCGGAACCACCGAAGAGCAGTTCCCGATGGTAGGCATTGCCGTTCTCGGGGTTGGCGCGGGCGTACTCGAGCAGAGGACGCACCATCTCGTAGATCGCCTCGGCCGTGTCGGTTGTCGACGCCGCCGATGCCGCGCCGACGTCGAGTGCTCGGCGCAACTCCTCATTGAGCACCATCAGAAGTAGCTCACCCTTGGTCGACGCGTAGCGGAAGACCGTGCCCGCCGCGACGTCGGCGCGGTCGGAGACCTGCCCCGTCGACACCGACTCGAAGCCACGTTCGGCGAACAGATCGGCTGCCGCGCGGAAGATGCGGTCCTGTTTGTCGCGCATGTTGCGGGCGCGCCTACCGTCGGCGGTCGCCGCGTCGGGGGTCATGTCACCTCCAATAATGAGTGGACTCATAAATGAGTCTACTCATTGCTCCGCACATGACAGCGGCGTTAGGCTCGATTTCATGTCACCTCGCACCCTTGTCCGAATCGTCCTCGGCGCATTTATGACCTTCGCCGGAATCACCCACCTGACCGTCGCGCGCGACGAGTTCCAGGCGCAGGTTCCCGATTGGTTTCCCATCGACACCGACGTCACCGTGCTCGCGTCAGGCGTTGCCGAAATCGGCCTCGGAGCGTCGTTTCTGGCATTGCCCAAGCACAAGCGCGTGATCGGCATCCTGCTCGCGCTGTTCTACGTCGCGATCTTCCCCGGCAACATCGCGCAGTACGTCGAGCACAAGGACGCGTTCGGACTCGACACCGATCGCAAGCGACTGATCCGGCTGTTCTTCCAGCCGGCTCTGATCGCAGCAGCGCTCTACGGGGGCGGCGTCGGTGCGAGTAACGCGGACGCCCGCAAGTCATGACCGACTGCGTCTTCTGCGGCATCGTCGCAGGTGAGATACCCAGTGTGAAGGTCGCCGAAACAGCATCGACCTACGCATTCATGGACATCAACCCCGCCAACGACGGCCATCTGCTGGTGATCCCCAAGCAGCACAGCACCGACCTACTCGACATCGGCGCTGACGATCTGACCGCGACCACCCTCGAGGCACAGCGGATCGCGCGGGCGATGGTCGACAACGCCGGCGCCGACGGCGTGAACCTGCTCAACTGCTGCAAGGCTCCCGCGTGGCAGACGGTATTCCATTTCCACCTCCACGTGATCCCGCGCTACGCCGACAGGAGCGTCGACCGCCTGTCACTGCCGTGGCAACCGGGCGTCGCGGGTGATCGAACCGTCATGACGGAATACGCCGAGACGTTGGCAACGGCGCTGCGCTGAGAGGAACCACTGGGAGACGTTGCGAGTTCAGACAGAACCCGACATGACCCGCTCGGCGAGCGGGACGAGTGTCTCGATGAGTATCGTGCGAGCCTGCTTGCGGGAGAGCGTCTTTCGATCGACCCATTCACGTGCGGTGGCCTTCATCATGCCGCCCCAGCTCCGGAACACCGCGAGTGCCGCCCGATGCTCGCGGCCCGTCCCGACAAACCCGATCGCGTCGAGCACGCGCTGCGCGGCGCGATCGTCGGCCTCGTTGAGGATCGCCGCGATCTGCGGATCGTCACCGATCCCCTCGACGCCGACCGCCAGCCACGTCTTTCCGTGAGTGTCGAGGACAGTCATCAGCCAATCAACCGAGGCCTCGACTCGTTCCCGCAGTGTGCCGCCCGGCAGAGTGACCGTGTCGATCTCGGGCACGATCATCATGGCGCGCACGACTTCGACGTAGAGGTCGCGCTTGGTGCCGAAGTAGTGGTTCAGCAGCCCGCGCGCCACTCCGGCTTCGCGGGCGAGCTCGGCCATCTGCACCGTCGCGTAGGGCTGCTCACCGAACATCCGGATGGCGACGGCCAGGATTTCATTACGCCTGGCGTCGGGGCCGAGCCTGCGCCAACGCGGTTCATCTGCGGTGGTCACAGTGTGTGATGTTGTCACACAAGCTCGCTGCCGTCTGCGGCACGGGCACGTAGCGCGTCACTGACGACGAATCTGTCACCGTAGCGCGCTCGGAGTTCGTCAGCGCGCGCGACGAATCCTTCCAACCCGTCCGGATACTGATTGATGTACTGCAGTGCACCACCGGTCCACGCCGGATAGCCGATACCCATGATCGAGCCGACGTTGGCCTCGGCCACCGACCCGATGGCGCCCTCGTCGTAGCAGGCGAATGCCTCCAGGGCCGCGGCTACGAGCATCCGCTCTTTTGCGTCGTCGAACGGGATCTCGACGTCAGATCTCGTGTAGAGCTCCGCGAGGCGCGGCCACAGTCCGAGTCGCTGTCCACCGGGGCCGTCGTAGTCGTAGAACCCTCTACCTTCCAGGCGACCCGGACGATCGAACTCCTCGAGCATCCTGTCCACCAACGGATACGACGCACTGGGTACAAAGTCGACGCCCCGTGCACCGGCGTCGGCGATGAATCCCGCACGGATCTTCGCGATGGTCTTCATGTTGATCTCGTCGAACAGAGTCAATGCTCCTGCCGGGAAACCCGCCTGCAGCGCAGCTTGTTCGGCGCTCGCGGGGTGCATGCCCTCGGCCACGAGCGAGAGCGCCTCGTCGACGAACTTCGCGATGACCCGATTGGCGTAGAAACCGTATGTGTCCTGCACGACGATGGGCGTCTTGCGTATCTGCTTCGCGAAATCCAGTGCACGAGCCAGTGATTCGTCCGAGGTCTGCTCTCCGACGACGATCTCGACGAGCGGCATCTTGTCGACCGGTGAGAAGAAGTGCAGACCGATCACGTCGGAGGGTCGCGTCACCGCACCCGCCATCTCGGCGATGGGCAGCGCCGAGGTGTTCGACGCGAGCAGGGCATCGTCGGACACGTAGCCCTCGACCTCGGCGAGAACCTTCTTCTTGAGCTCGACGTCTTCGAACACGGCCTCGACGACGAGGTCGGCGCCCTTGACGTCGGAGATGTTGTCGGTGGCCAGGATTCGGTCGAGGGCTCGATCGCGTCCCGCCGTGTCGAGGCGACCCTTGGCGACCTTGGCGTCGAGGATTCGCCGGGAGTAGTCCTTGCCGCGTTGCGCGCCTTCGATTGTGACGTCACGCAGCACGACGTCGACTCCTGCCTTCGCGGCGACGTACGCGATCGCCGCGCCCATCATGCCCGCGCCGAGGACGGCGACCTTGGTGGCCTTGCGTACCGGGATGTCGGCGGGGCGGGCGGTTCCCTTGTTGACCTTGCCCAGGTCGAAGAAGAGCGCCTTGATCATGTTGGCGGAGATCTGACCACAGATCAGTCGCGCGCAGTAGCGCGTCTCGATGGTGAAGGCGGTGTCGATGTCGACCGACGCTCCCTCGACTGCGGTCGCCAGCACCGAGATCGGGGCCTTCATCGGCGAGCCCTTGAGTTGCCTACGCAGAGTTGCGGGGAAGGCGGGCAGGTGTGCTGCCAGTGCGGGCGACGACGGCGCGCCACCCGG
>NZ_LZMO01000062.1:0-11324 GCF_001665715.1 Gordonia sp. 852002-10350_SCH5691597 | reverse complement strand
AAACCCGCAAGCCTCTGACCTGCGGGTTTTCGGTGGAGCTAAGGGGAATCGAACCCCTGACCTACTCGATGCGAACGAGTCGCGCTACCAACTGCGCCATAGCCCCGGGTGACCACTGCGTGATCAGCCGTAGGTCACTCTAGCAGCCATCTCGCGCGTGATCACAAACGCCTCGTCGTCGTGGCGACAAGCCGGACGTCGACGCCGCTCCGATACTCTCGGCACGTGGCCACAATGTCCGATAAAGAGCTCGCAACCGCCCTCGACCGCGCGGTCGCCATCATCAACCCGATCCTCGACGCACTCGCGTCGTCGGATCCGCTGGGGATCAAGGCAAGCACATTCGACGACGACTCCGAGGATCGTTCTCGCCTCGACAAGCTCCGACACGTCGTCGCCCACGGGTTCGACGTGGCCGATTGGCCGGGCACGCATGGCTGGTCGGAGCTGTCGATCAAAGAGCGCGGCAAGTGGTGGGTCAATCGCATCGGCGCGCTCAACACGATTGCCGTCTCCTACCCCGGCGTCTTCGGCGCATGGGCCAAAGCTCTGCCGCTCACCAGCGCGCTCGGCTACGCCAATCAGGCCATCGTGCTCGTCGCCATCGCACGCGAGTACGGGGTCACCGATCGCAATGATCAAGTGCGACTGCTTGCTTCGGTACTCAGCGATCGAGAACTGAGTTCCGACGCCGCGTCGAACACCGATCCTTTCGACGACACGTCGTCAGGAAAGAAGCGTCGCGGATGGTCGGTGATCGGTGGGCTCTGGGAGGTGGCTCAGATCCTGCGCAAGGTCAACGACGAACTCGATCGTCGACCCGGCCCGCCCAAGCTCCTCGGAATGCTCGGCTACATACCGGTTGTCGGTGCTCCGGTGACGTATGTCGGTGAGCGCGTTGCGCTTTGCCACGCTGTCACGGACGCAAGCAAGTGGATCAAAAACCACCCGGAGGCAATCACCGTCAGCCAGCAGCAGCCCGACGGAAGTCCTCGTCCTCACGCATGACACGACGCCGCTGGAACGGCGGGATGTGATCGAAAATCGGGTCCTCGTCGTCGATTTCGACGACGACGGCTCCGCCGGGCCTGCGCATCTGAGGCGCGGGCTCGACCACCGGGACGAACTGCGGCGCAGCCATCTCGCGACGTCGA
This sequence comes from Gordonia sp. 852002-10350_SCH5691597, assembly GCF_001665715.1. Classification (NCBI taxonomy): domain Bacteria; kingdom Bacillati; phylum Actinomycetota; class Actinomycetes; order Mycobacteriales; family Gordoniaceae; genus Gordonia; species Gordonia sp. 852002-10350_SCH5691597. The sequence continues at coordinate 10,170 of NZ_LZMO01000062.1, read as the reverse complement.
CGCTCCTCGTCCTGCCGACGCTGCCGCGCCACACGGGCTGCCCGCTGCGCGCGTAGCCGCTGCTCGTTGCGGACCGCACTACGCAGGTATGCCAGGTAGGCAAAGAGCATCACGACGGTGATCCCGGTAGCGATCCAACCGATGAGCCCCAGGAACGCTCCGAGCGCGATCGAGATGACCACAAACGTCAGCAGCGCGATGGCCACACGCTGACGCTCGCGGTAGCGAATCTTCCTGTCCCGCTCGTCAAATGACGTACCCGAACGTCGTGCATCGCGGGTGCGTCCGCGGTCGACGACGGTCGCGGGCTCGGCTTGTGCTGCGGCGGAACGCTTGTCGCGCGGCACCGGGTTTTCATAGCCGTCGACCTCGTCGAGGTAGTCGTCTTCTGCGTCTACGTCGTCTACGTCGTACTCATCCTCGACGTCGTACTCGTCGTCCTCGTACTCGTCTTCAACGTCGTAGTCGTCGTCCGAGCTGTCGTCTTCTACGGCGTAATCGTCCTCGTACTCGTCGTCCTCGTACTCATCGTCGAGGTTGTCGTCGTATTCGAGATCGTCGTACTCGGCTTCGTCCTCGACGTCCTCGACGTCCGAATCATCCTCAAGCTCAGCATCTTCAGCCTCAGCGCCCTCAGCCTCGTCATCCTCGACCTCGGCGTCGACGACGTCCGAAGCGTCCGCGGAGTCGTCGACCTCGTCAGCCTCAGTCTCGTCAGTATCGACGAGTTCGCCTGTGAGCGTGACGTTGTCGTCACCCGACTCGACGTCGTCGGCGTCGAGGTCATCAGCGTCGAGATCCGCCTCGACGTCCGGATCAGCCTTGGGCGCCTGCACCTTCGCCCCAGTTGCACGCTTGGTGCTGGTCGCCTTCTGCGACGTCGGAGCGTCGTCGGTGTCCGCGCCGGACTCGGTCGACACCTCTTCGTCGGACTCGGTCTTGTCGAGAAGCGATGTCGCGGCGCTACTCGCCGAACGTGACGAGCGGCGCGACGTCCACGACGGGTCGTGCGGGTGTGCGCCCGCCGAGCGTCGAGCAGTCGACGTGCGGGTCTTGGTGCCGCCGCGGTGAAGGAGGCGCGTCATGCGCGCGGCTTCGGTCGACTTGCGCATCTGAGGTCGGCCCTTGATGACCATGGGAACGAGGACGAAGAGCCACACCACGACGAGGCAGACCCACAGCACGGAGTTCGGCATTCGACCTCTCCCTTCAATCACTCTGGTTACACCGGACCACCCAATAATCTAGGTGCGACCATTGCGCGAACTGCGCAGACGCGCCGAGCCCCCGCCAGATTGGAGTGATTCATATGGCTTTCTCAGCGACTCGCGCGGTGCCCGGGTTCGCAACCGGCCGCTAGCTCGCGACGAAGCGCGCGTCCACCGAGACCGCGATGTCGATGTCCTCGGGCCGCAACTCCAACGTCGGTGCGTCAGCGGGCGCGCCCGCGAATGTCACCCGAGCCATCCGTTCGGGTCCACTCGACAGCATGTCCGGGTCGGCGAGCTGCACAGCCCGCACCTCGCCCCGACCCACCGCGTCGGCGTAGGCCTGCGCCTTCGCCACCGCGTCGTCGACCGCGCGACGTCGAAGTTCCCTCTCGTGCTCGGCTCGCCCCTCACGCGTGACATCCCAACGCACGCCAGCGACGTCGACCCCCTCGACCGTCGCCCACTCGTCGATGAACGAATTGAGTTCGTCGAAGTCGACGAACTCGGTGGTCACGCGAATCTTCGTGACGTACAGCAGTTCTCGTGGCTTACCCTTCGCATCGACCGGTCGATACGACCAGACGCGCACCGACTCGCTGTGCCACGTCGACACCGCTCCCCGCGCTTCAAGTGAGTTCAGCGACTCGACGATTCGCCCCTGCACCCCGATCGCGTCGGTGTATACAGTTTCGCGGTTCGAGCCAGAGAAGTCGATGCTGAGCGAGAGCAGCGCGCGCTCGGGCGGGTAACTGTCGCGCGCGTGTCCGCGCACCACGATCTCGAGCAACTCCGATGCGCTATGCGATGACTCAGCCATACGGCAACCCTACGCAGAAGGACAGGTCGCCCAGACAAACAACCAGAACTAGCCCTGCAAGAAGTTCGCCCGGCCCGATCGCACCAGTCGCTCGACGGCCCCTTCGGGAACCTCCTCGGCAGTCAGGGCGAACAGGTTGTGGTCGCGCCAACGCTTGTTGACGTCCATATAGCGTTCGAGGAGACCTTCATGCCGGAATCCGAGTTTGGTCAGCACCGCCTGCGACGCCCCGTTCGACGGCTGAACCGTGGCCTCGAGGCGATGTAACCCCACCGGACCGAAGCAATGGTCGACGCCCAAAGCGACTGCGGCAGTGGCGATTCCCTGACCGAAGTGCGCCTGGTCGATCCAGTACCCGATCCATGCGGTCCGCACGGCCCCACGTTGGATGTTCCCGACGGTGAGCTGGCCGACGTATGCGCCGTCGAGTTCGATGACGAACGGCAGGATGGTGCCGCGCTTCGCCTCGGATTTGAGGATCGCGTACAGCGGCGGCCACGACGCCGGCTGATGCCGGTCGGCCCAACTGCCGACGCCGGTCGGCTCCCACGGCAGCAGCGAGTTCTGGTTGCGGATGCGAAGGTCGCTCCAACTCTTGGCATCACGAACCCGCACCGGACGCACGGTCACCGCTCCACCACGAGAAAGCAATGGTCCCAACGTCGCCGGCCACCCGGGACTGGCCGGAACACCGCTCAACCATCTGAACACGCCAGTGAGTCTATTCGGTGAACGTCGTGGTGTGACCGGCTCGCGCACACGCGCCAATCGAACAGAATCGACGCAACCCGAACGCACTCATCCGCGCTGAGCGAGGAACGCGACCTCGACCTCGTCGCCCGTGCCCAACTCCTCAACGTCGGGCTCGACGATGATCAGGCAGTTCGCGTCGGCGAGCTCTGCCAGCAGATGCGACGATCCGGTCGGCGACGCCCCGAGCACCTGCACCAGGTACTCCCCCGACTTCTCGTCGCGCATCAACTGGCCACGCAGATATCCCTTGCGGCCCGCGACGGACACGATCGGCCCGATCGTCCGTGCGGTGATCACCCGTCGCATCGGCTGCCGCTTGCCCAGCGCGATCCGGATCAACGGTCGCACCATGACCTCGAAGGTCACGAGCGCGCTCACCGGATTGGCCGGCAACAGGAACGTCGGCACCTCGTCGCGGCCGAGTCGGCCGAAGCCCTGCACCGAGCCCGGATGCATCGCGACCCGAGCGATCTCGAGGTCGCCGAGGTCGGCCAGTGCGTCGGCGATCGCCCGCGACGCCGTTCCACCCACCGCTCCGCAGATCACGACGATCTCGGATCGAATGAGTTGCGCCTCAACCACTTCACGCAGCCGCGACGACTCGCGCTCGGCGAGTCCGACCCTGTTCACGTCCGCACCAGCATCACGTGCGGCGGCGGCGAGCGAGTAGCTGTTCACGTCGTAGATCTGGCCGGGCCCAGGAGTGCGGTCGATGTCGACGAGTTCGCTGCCCACCGAGATCACCGAGAGCCGCGGTTTGGGATGAACCAGCACACGCGACTGACCGACCGCGGCGAGCAACCCGACCTGCGCCGGGCCGATGATCGATCCGGCACGAACCGCGACATCGCCGGGCTGTACGTCGTCGCCGACTCGTCGAACGTAATCACCACTGTCGACGCCGTGCCCGACTTTGACCTTCTGATCGCCGCCGTCGGTCCAGCGGAGGGGCACCACGGCGTCGGCGAGCGTCGGCATCGGGGCGCCCGTCTCGACACGTACCGCCTGCCGCGGCTGAAGCCTGGTCGGGGTACGCGCACCCGGCGCAACCTCGCCGACCACGGGAAGAGACACGATCATCGGCTCACCGGGCTCGAGATCGACCAATTCGGCACCGCCGGCGTCGAATTCCTCGAACTCGTCGGGATCGCTCGGTGCCGACGCTCCGGCGAGCGCAACGTCGACTGCCCGCACGGCGTAGCCGTCGATCGCGGCCTGGTCGAAACCGGGCATTGGTCGCTCGGTGACGACCTCCTCGGCGCACATCAAACCCTGCGCCTCGGAAATTGCCACCCGTACCGGCCGCGGAGCCACCGCCGCAGCGGTCACCAGCGTCAGATGATCTTCGACGGACCGCATCTCACCTCATCGCCTCGCCGGACACACGTCAGGCAATGACGTTAGTGGCCGTGCCCGCGTCTGCGACGCAGGCGCGCTGAGGCAACGTCGAGTCGGACTGCGAAGTCGAGTCGAACGCGCAGCCGTTCAGTCCACCGACAGTCGGCCCACGAGCCATTCGCGCAGGTCGGGTCCGTAGTCGTCGCGGTCGAGAGCGAAATCGACAGCCGCTTTCAGGTAGCCACCGGGGTTGCCCAGGTCGTGTCGGGTGCCCTTGTGTACGACGACGTGCACCGGTTCGCCCTCTTCGATCAGTAGCGCGATGGCATCGGTGAGCTGCAACTCGCCGCCTGCACCCGGCTTGATGCGGCGCAGAGCGTCGAAGATCTTGCGGTCGAGGATGTAGCGTCCGGCGGCCGCGAGATTCGACGGGGCGTCTTTCGGCTCCGGCTTCTCGACCATGCCTTTGAGCTTCATCACATTGGGGTTGTTGGCGTCGGGCAACGTCTCGACATCGAAGACGCCGTAGGCGCTGATCCGGTCTTCCGGCACCTCGATCGCGCACAGCACCGAACCACCGCGACGCTGACGCGTGCGGGCCATCACCTCGAGAACGCCGCCCGGCAGGACGAGATCGTCGGGAAGCAGTACCGCGATGGCGTCTTCGTCGTCGTCGAGATACGGCTCGACGCACCCGACCGCATGCCCGAGCCCGAGGGGCTTCTCCTGGATGACCGACGCGACCTCCAGCAACGACGGTGCCTTGCGCACCTTGGCAAGCATCGCGGCCTTGCCCCGTGTGGCCAGCGTGTTCTCGAGGACAAGGTCTTCGACGAAGTGCGCGACGACTCCGTCTTTGCCCGGCGACGTGATGATCAGGAGACGCTCAGCGCCTGCCGACTTCGCCTCTTCTGCCACGAGCTCGATGCCGGGTGTGTCGACGACGGGCAGCAGCTCTTTGGGGACGGTCTTGGTCGCGGGCAGGAATCTCGTTCCCAAGCCTGCCGCGGGCACGACCGCGGTTCGCGGGATAGGCGGGGTGTTCGGTACAGACGAGTACTCGCTGAATTCGTCGGTGCTCGCCTTGCTCACGCTGGACGTCATACCGACACCCTAATGTCGGAGTCTGACGGCGTCCTTGTGAAGAGTTGCGGATCACCCGACTGACGGACGCGAGCGTGCGTTATACGTCACTTTCGAGCGCTACAGTGCGAGTGCGGATCGGGACGAGTGTATGTCGGGGCGAGTGCAGGTACGCAGAAAGGCGGAGGTCGCGGTGCCCACCCTCAAGAATCAGTTGCGCGAGGAGATAGCGGCAAAGCGACGAGACATGTCGCCGTTCGCGCGCGAACAAGCCGCGGGCGACCTCGCCGATTGGATCTACGCCGCGCCGTTCCGACTCGAATACGACGTCACCGTCGCCGCCTACGTCCCGGTCGGGACCGAGCCGGGATCACCGGCGATGCTCGATGCCCTCATCGATCGTGGGGTGAGCGTCTTGGTCCCGATCGTCCCCGACGGCGACCCCGCCCCCCTGGACTGGGTCCGCTACGACGGCGCGACCACCCTGCAACCCGGACGCTGGGGACTGCTCGAGCCGTCGGGCGAACGACTCGGCGTCGACGCCGTACACGCGGCGTCGGTGGTGCTTGTGCCCGCTCTCGCGGTCGACAAGACGGGTGTTCGTCTGGGCCGCGGCGCGGGCTACTACGACCGAACACTCATCGGAAGCTCTGCTGAGCTCGTCGCCGTCGTCTACGACGACGAGGTCGTCGACGCACTGCCGTCGGGCAATTACGACGTCCCGGTCGGGTGGGCTCTCACGCCCGCCGGGGGATTTCGGAAACTCAGCTAGGGTCCGAGCCTGGAATCAGCGGCGCCCAGCAATCACGAGGACGCAGCAATCACGAAGACGCAGCGGCGCTGCTCTTCGACTCGCTCTTCGACGACGTACTCGAACTGCTGCTACTCGACGACGAACTGTCCGACGACGAGCTGCTCGACGAACTCTCCGACGACGAACCGCCGTCGGACTTGCTGCTCGACGACGCCGTTTCGGAGCTCGACGAGCCCGAGCGGGAGTCGGTGCGATAGAAGCCGCTGCCCTTGAACACGATGCCGACCGAGTTGAAGAGCTTGCGCAGACGCCCTGAGCACTGCGGGCATTCGGTCAACGAGTCATCGGAGAACGACTGAACAATGTCGAACTTGTTGTCGCACTCCGTGCACGCATACGAGTAAGTGGGCACCGGTACCTCCGAAGACTTGAGTGATTCGCCACTGATTCTAACCAACTCTGGCACTCCTACATTCCGAGTGCCAAACCGGACGCCTCCCCGTTCCGCGACGGGTCCGCTCAACCGCCGATGACGTCGAGATCGGAGTCGACGACGCCGTCGCGATTCATGTCCGGATCGCGTGCTTTGCGCGCATTCCAGCGCAGCAGGACTGCGGCGGCGCACGCCGCGATCACCGATCCGGCGAGTATTGCCCCTTTCGCCGGCGCGGCGTGCTGGCCCTCTTCGAAGGAGAGCTCGGCGATCAGCAGCGCGACCGTGAAGCCGATCCCGGTGAGCATCCCCACCGGGATGAGGTCGCGCATACCGATCGCATCGGGAAGCCGTAGCGGCGTGAACCGGGTCATGAGCGCGGTGGCTCCGAGTACACCGACCACCTTGCCGACGCACAACCCCAGCACAATCCCTATCGAGACCGGCTGGAGCAGCGGTTCGTCGGCTCCCACCAGCGAGACGCCGGCTGCGGCGAGGGCGAATAGCGGCAGGGCCACCGCCGACGACCAGGGACGAACCGCCTCGTCGAGCTGTTCGGTACGCGGAAGCTCTTCACCGCGGATCGTCAATGCCGGAACGACGAGGCCCAGCAAGACACCCGCGACCGTCGAGTGCACACCGGAGGCGTGCATGCAGCCCCAAGCGATCAGCGCCAGTGGCAACAACAACCACCGGTACGCGCGTGACAGACGGACGACGACCCCGAACACCGCGATGGCCAACAGTGCGCAGCCGAGCATCACGAAGTTGATGGAGTCCGTGTAGAACACTGCGATCACGGTGATGCCGAGGAGGTCGTCGACAACCGCGAGGGTGAGCAGAAACGTCCGCAACGCCAGCGGCAGACCACGTCCGAAGATCGCCAGGACGGCGAGCGCGAACGCGATGTCGGTGGCGGTTGGAATTGCCCAGCCGCGCAACGCTTCTGGGTCGAGCGTTCCGACGACTGCCACGTAACACAGTGCGGGAACGACCATTCCGGCCACAGCAGCGGCGATCGGCACACCTGCCAGACGCATATCGCGCAGGCTTCCGGCAACGAACTCCTGCTTCAGTTCGACGCCGACGACGAAGAAGAAGATTGCGAGCAGACCGTCGGCCGCCCACTCACTCAGCGACAGGTGCAGGTGCAACGACTCCGGACCGATCTCGTAGGCCAGAATCTCGTGATAGGCCTCTCGCCACGGCGAATTCGCCAGGATGACCGCCACGGCCGCGCTGACGAGCAGCAGCATGCCACTGGTGGTGTCGAGGGAGAGATAGCGGCGCAAGCGCTCACGGGCGGGTGGGCGCCCGTCGAACGAGCTCTCTGCGGGCATAAATGATCCTGTCGGGCGATCCCGGCGCCAAGGCCGAGATGGGTCGAATACAAACCCGGATCGAGGTCCGGGTTGCCGACCAGACTTCCCGGCACACCGTCGTCCATTCTCCCCGACGACCGGCTGTGGCACCACTCGTGCTGGTCAGGCGGCGCGTCGCCACCGGACGCAGGCCACGCGTGCGCCGCGTCGAGTTATCCACCGACGACTACGAATGGACGGGTTGTCCACAACCTGCCGCGGCGTCGGTTTCCGCGACCTCCGGGCGGCTAACTTGCGCGCATGCGAACAGCCCGTGGAGACAGTCTCAGCCCGCGCCTCGTCGACCGTCTGGGAGCTGCCGTGCGTCCGGGTTGGGCGAGGTCGTTGTTGATTCGACGATGCGCCGCAGCGCTACTCGTCGTGGCCGCAGTGGGTTTCGCGACCCTCGGCGGGGCGGAACACGACGACGAAGCGGTCATGGTCGCCGCGCACGACCTGCTGCCGGGCACCGAACTTGCCGCGAGCGATCTCGTCGTGCGCAGGGTTGGCGCCGGGATGGTCCCGGCGGGCGCACTACGTATGTCGCGCGACGGCGCGGGCAAGACGGTGACGAGCATGGTCCGAACCGGCGAGATTCTCACCGACGCACGACTTCTCTCACCCCGGCTGCCGCAACAGTTGACCGGGTCGGCCGACGCCCGTCTCGTCCCGGTGCGTCTCTCCGACGACGCCGTGTCGGCGCTGTTACGAGCGGGCGATGTGGTCGACGTCGTCGGGCCTGAGGCGGATGTACTCGCCACACGTGCCGTAGTCGCGCTGGGCACCGAACGTCCGGTGTCGAGCGGGTTGTCGGCGCGGAATCAGGCATCGGCGCCGGTTGTACTCGCGATGGACCAGAAATCAGCGCTCCGCGTAGCCGCAGCCGGACTCGACATCGCCCTCGCCGTAATAGTGCATTGAACTGTGGTTTCGCGATTCCTTGCACAGCATCGAAGATTCATTGCACAGGACACAACATCGTTTGGTTCCACAACGCACATGCCTATCTCTACTAACATCACGGAGAACGGGCTGTGCACCACTGAGCAGATTCCGTCAACACCTCACCACAGGCACGTACCACCGACCGAATGAGAGGACCGGAAAGTGCTCAAGGGTTTCAGGGATTTCATCATGAAGGGCAACGTGGTCGATCTGGCCACAGCGGTCATCATCGCCACGGCCTTCACCGCGATCGTCACGGCTTTCACCGACGGCATCATCAAGCCGATCATCAACACCATCCCGTGGAGCCCGAACGAAGCCGACGGCCTCGGATTCGAGCTGGTCAGCGGCAAATCGTCGACGTTCGTCAATATCGGTGGAGTGTTGACGGCGGTCATCAACTTCCTGATCATCGCCGCTGTCGTCTACTTCCTGATCATCGTTCCGTACAACAAGCTCGCAGAGCTCGGCGGCTTCGGCAAGAAGGCCGAGGTCACCGAGGTTGCACTGCTCACCGAGATCCGCGACCTCATGGATCCCGATGGCGTATCGAAGGCCAAGGCCGAGGCCGAGAAGGATCTGCCCGACCACCTGAGCGACTCAGGCGGAGGCGGCGATTCCTCATCCGGTTCGGGAGCTTCCGATTCGCCCGACACGTATTCGCCGTCCTCCGACGCCTATCCCTCCGGTCGACTTGACGCTGCACCGCCCACACAGCGCCTCACGACGCCGCCACCGGCATCCCAGGCCCCGTATGAGGCACCGTCGACCTACGGCAACCCGCCGTCGTACCAGGCGCCCTCCGGGCAGCCGCAGCAGAACCCGCCGACCTATCCGGCAGGCGGCCCAGGTGCACCGCAAACCGGCTACCCGACGCCGAACCCGGCTCCGGGCAACTATCCCCCGCCCGGTAACTACCCGCCGAGCAGTTACCCGCCGCCGGGATCGCAGTTCCCCGGCGACAATCCCGGCGACTCGGGACGCCACTCCCGCTGATCAGAAGCCACAACGAAACGGCCACGCCCGAGATGGGCGTGGCCGTTTCGCTATGTCCAGCGGTTTGACAGCGACTTGACCATCGCATCCCAAGGTTCGATTCCTAGGTTGAAATCCGTTGGCGCTGATCTTGATTCAGAATGCGCCAACGAACGTCACGTCAACCGACGGCAACGTCACATCAACCCAACGGAGGAGCAACGATGCCTCAGCCTCACGGCAACCAGCGACCGGGCCAGAACAACCACGGCCGGCCGCAGCCCCAGCCGCGCCCACGTCCGCGTCCGTGGTTCCCGTTCCCCTTCTTCGGGAGCTGAATCCGGTAGCCGAGTCGATCGGTAGCTGACCGCTCCTGGCGTCTCAGACGCCACCGCGCAGATGGGTTCCGCTGCGTCGATAGTCGATCCCCGAGGCCATCGGCACACCGGCACCGCACTCGCTGAGCGAAAAAAGACCGCGGGGCGGGAACCGATATGGTT
>NZ_LZMO01000061.1:0-5514 GCF_001665715.1 Gordonia sp. 852002-10350_SCH5691597 | reverse complement strand
GGTCGGGCTGGAGGTGTTGGGGTTGCGAGCAGGGCGGTCATGGCGCGTGGCCCTGACTACCCGCCCCCTCACCCGTCTTTGGCGGTAGAGGGAAGAAATATGACGTGCGCTGCTGGTACTCGGGGTAGCCGTCACGCTTGCTCATCGATTGCTCGAGGAGCCGCGCGCCGGTTGCGTACACCAGGAAGTAGGTCATCACGACGGGTGAGAGCGCGGTCAGAACTCCGGGCCACGCCGACGCGGCGATGAGCCACATGCCCCACCAGACGGCGGAGTCGCCGAAGTAGTTGGGGTGCCGCGTCCAGGCCCACAGCCCGCGGTCCATGATCTTGCCCTTATTGGACGGATCAGATTTGAACGACGTCATCTGGGCGTCGCCGATCGCCTCGAACGAGATACCGATGGCCCAGACCACGACTCCCGCGATCAACACGATCCACCAGATTCCGTGCGTTGCGTGCGTGACCGCGGAAACCTGTAGCGGTAGCGACACGAACCACTGCGCGGCGCCCTGGGTGCCGAAGATCTTGCGGATCACGCGCCCGGCCGACGGGTTCTCGCCGAGGACCTTCGCGTAGCGCGGGTCCTCACCCTTGCCGCGGACCTTGCCGAGCATGTGCCAGGTCAGTCGCAGCCCCCACACCGTGACGGCGACGGCCAGAATCCATCGCCGGGTGATGTCGCCACCGCCGAGAATCAGTGCGATCCAGCCGATCCCGACGAATCCGAATCCCCAGATGACGTCGACGACGTTGTAGTGACCCAGGCGACGCCCCACCGCAAACGTGATCGCTTGCAGGACAACGATGAACAGCAACGACGCTCCGGTCACCACGCCGAAGCCCGCCCACCCGGTCAGTCCTGTCATGAGTCGGTGCTCGCGGTTGTGTCGTCATCACGGGTGAAGACGAGTTGATGCACGTCGAGGTAGCCCGCGCGAAATCCGGCCTCGGAGTAGGCGAGATAGAACTGCCACATCCGCATGAACGTCGAATCGAAACCGAGGGATTCGACGTCGGCGCGGCGAGCGGTGAAGCGTTCGCGCCACAGACGCAGTGTCTCCGCGTAGTGATGGCCCATGGACAGGTTGTCGCGCAGGCGAAGTCGGGTGTGCTCTGCTGTGACGTCGCGCAGTGCGGGCAGTGAGGTGAGCTGCCCGCCGGGGAAGATGTACTTGTGCACCCAGGTATAGGTGTTCCGCGAGGCGCGCATCCTGTCGTGGGGCATGGTGATGGCCTGGATGGCGACGCGCCCACCTGGCGCCAGTACGCGGTCGATCGTCGAAAAGTAGATGGGCCAATACTTTTCGCCGACGGCTTCGATCATCTCGACCGAGATCACGGCGTCGTAGGTGCCTGTGACGCTGCGGTAGTCGAGCAGGTCTATCTGCACACGGTCGGCGAAACCTGCTTCGTCGACGCGCTGCATCGCGAGCGCGCGTTGTTCGCTCGAGAGTGTCACCGATCGCACGGTGGCCCCGCGTGCTGCAGCGCGCAGGCACAACTCGCCCCAGCCCGTTCCGATCTCGAGGACGCGCGAGCCCGGACCGACACCCGCGGCGTCGAGTAGGCGATCGACCTTGCGGCGCTGGGCATCGGCGAGGTCGTCGAATCCGACCTGGGAGGTCGGTTTGGGGGTCTGCGTGGCGTCTGCGTCGAGGGACGGGTCGTCGAACAGGGCGCTCGAGTAGGTCATCGTCTCGTCGAGGAAGGTCGCGAAGAGGTCGTTGGAGAGGTCGTAGTGTCGCGCGATGTTGCTGCGCGTGTTGGCGGCGGTGTTCTCCTCGTCGGCGGGATGTCGGGGTAGGACCAGGGCGCGCAGGGTTTGCAGCGGCTTCGGGACGAGCCGGGCGACTCGTTCGGCGAATGGGGTGAGGACGCCGACGAGATCGTCGGTGGTCCAGTCGCCCGCCATGAAGGACTCGCCGAACCCGATCAGACCGCCCGAGCCGACGCGACGCGAGAACGCGACCGGGCGTCGAACGATCATGCGCGGCAACACGGTCTCGGTCTTGCTTCCGCGACGTGAGCCGTCGGGGAACTCGATGCGGACTCCGATCCCGGTGGTCGCGTGGCGGAATAGCCATGCCGCGGCGCGTCCACGGACCCGCGCGGCCGCGCCGGTGGGTACGGCCGCGACGTCGGGCCAGCGCCGGGCGTCGGCCGCGGTGAGATCGGTGTCGAGCGCGGGCGGCGGGGTGTCATGCGAGTCGGAGTCGGTGGCGGGACTACTCATCGGTGACCTTTCGGGTGGGGGTGGTCTCGACTCGGCTACTCGCTGCGCTCGTGGCCGGCTCGACCAGCGGTGAAGTGGGCTCGGCGGGCGGGGTGGTCTCGACAAGCTCGACCAGCGGGCGTTGGCCGTCGACCGGCGGTGAGGTGGGCTCGACCGGCGGGGTGGTCTCGACAAGCTCGACCGGCGGGCGTTGGCGCTCGACCTGCGGGGGGCGGGGCACGATCGGGAGTCGCTTGGCCCACAGCTTGATTCCCTGGAATCGGATGCGGGCGGAGACGACGAGCGGGGCGAGCGGGGCGCGCACCTGGGTAGCGACGATCGCACGCGGCGTCGCGGGTTCGATGCGACCCGACAGCGAAGCGACGAAGGGTTCGTGGCCGGCGCGCTCGAGGACGATCGAGACAGCGACGCGTCCGTCGGCAGGTGGCGGCATCCGCAGCCGGTAGTGGCCCGACACGTCGTTGAAGGGCGAGACGTAGAACTCCTTGTCGACTTCTGCACGCCCCTGATCGTCGAGATCGACGACGTAGCAATGACGTCCGCCGTAGGTGTTGTGGACCTCGGCGACCGCGTACGCCAGTGAACCGTCGGCGTCGTAGCACCAATACACACTGAGCGGGTTGAAGACGTATCCCGAGACTCGTGGCGACATCAACGCCACGACTCTCCCGTCGGGAGCACGCTTGCCGACGCTGCGGAGGTGGGCGTCGAGGCGGTCGCGCAGGGTCTGGCCGTCGACCATCGGTTCGGGGAAGTGATCGGCTCCGAGGAACCGAGCGAAGGGTCGTAGCGGGGCGGAAAGTGTTGGCAGACGGTCGATCTCGACGAGCCACGAGACGCTGCGGTAGGTGAAAGCATGCCGCACCGGCGATAGTCGGGTGTGGGTGATGCGACTATGCACTAGTTGCGCGGTCGTGTCGGTCATGCCGACTCCCGCTCGTCGTCGACCGTGCGCTGCCGCGCCGAATCCCATGTGACACCGAGACGCTCTGCGGCGCGCGCTCCGGAGAGCGCGCCGTCCTCGTGAAAACCCCACCCGTGGTAGGCGCCGGCGAAGACGATCGAGTCGGTGTTGATGTCCGGAAGCAATGCCTGTGCTGCAACGGATTCCGTCGTGTAGATGGGGTGTTCGTAGGTCATCTCGGCGATGACGGTCGATGCGTCGACTAGGTCGGTGCGGCCCAGTGTCACCAGCATGCGGGGATGGTCGGGATTCAGACGCATGAGCCGGGTGAGGTCGTAGGTGACTGCGACCTGTGAGTCGTCGATCGCTCCCGACGGGTCGCTGTGGATTTGGTAGTTCCACGACGCCCACGCCCGACGTGCTCGCGGCATGAGCGATGTATCCGAGTGCAGCGCAGCAGGTTTGGGTACGTAGTCGATGGCGGAGAGAATTCGACGCTGCTGCGGGTTCGGGGCGTCGAGCAATCGGAGAGCCTGGTGAGGATGGGTGGCGACGACGACCGCGTCGAAGTTCTGCGTTCCGGGCGAGATGGCGAGTTCGACAGTGCCGTCGGAGTTCTCGGAGATGTGCCGGACCGGGGTGCTCACGTGGACTGCGCCGCCGCGGCGTCGGATGCCGTCGGCGACGGCTTGGACATACGTGTCCGACCCGCCGTCGACGGTGCGCCACGTGGGCGACCCGAACACCGACAACATGCCGTGGTGATCGAGGAAGGTGAAGAGGTAGCGCGCGGGGTAGCGGCTGGCGGTTGCCGCGTCGCACGACCACACGGCGGCGACGAGCGGCAGCATGAAGTGCTCGCGGAAGTAGGGGGAGACGTGCTCGCGATCGAGGAAGTCGTCGAGCGGCTCGTCGGAGTCAGGGGCGTCGAGGAGTGCGCGCGCCGCCCGATGGAATCGGGTCACCTCACCGAGCATGCGTAGGTAGCGGCCTCGCGTCGCATTGCGCGGTGTGGGGAACAAGCCGGAGAAGCCGAGGGCGCCCGCATACTCGAGGCCGGTCGCCGTTGAGCTGACCGACATCGACATGTCGGTGTCCTTGGTTGCCACGCCCAGCTCGGCGAAAAGTCGCAGCAGCGTCGGGTAGGTGCGGTCGTTGTGGACGATGAAGCCCGAATCGACGCCGACGACACTTCCGTCCGGCATGGTCACCGAGTGTGTGTGGGCGTGGCCACCGAGTCGGTCGTCGGCCTCGAACAACGTCACACGGCTGCTCCCGGAGAGCACGTGCGCGGCGGTCAGACCCGCGACCCCGCTGCCGACGACGGCGACATGCGAGGGTGGCGCGGATCGCTGGCGGTTGGTCATGCCCGGTGTTCGGATCCGGTCACCGGAGTGGATGGGTCGAATCGAACGCAGTGTTTCGCCGGCGTCGATTCATGGGTCAGGCTGCTCGCGGCGCGGCCATGACGGTGTCGTTGCGCACCGCATCGCTGGGAACGATCCGCGCGCCGAGAGGCATGAGGGAGACGGGGATCATCTTGAAGCTTGCGATACCGAGCGGGATGCCAATGATCGTCAGGCACATCGCGATTCCGGTCGTCAGGTGCCCGAGTGCCAGCCACCAACCTGCGACGATGATCCAGATGATGTTCCCGATCACAGACCACGCTCCCGACTCGGGATCGCGGACCACCGTCCGGCCGAACGGCCACAGTGCGTAGTTCGCCATCCGGAACGACGCGATACCGAAGGGGATCGTGATGATCAGGATGCAGCAGATGATGCCTGCGATGACGTAGCCGAGCGCCATCCAGAAACCACAGAGAACCAACCAGATGATGTTCAGCAACGTCTTCATCTGTCCATTGTCGCCCTTCGACGCCGTCGAGCGCGAGGGTTCACTGCTGAAGTTCGAGGTTTCGTCCGGGGATCGCCGCGAGCAGTTCACGCGTGTAGTCCGACGTCGGGTTCTCGTACACGTCGTCGACGGTGCCGTCGTCGACGACCTTGCCCTTCCGCATGACGAGCACACGGTCGGCGATCTGACGGACGACGGCGAGGTCGTGGGTGATGAACAGGTACGTCAGGTCGAGTTCGTGCTGCAGGTCGTCGAGGAGGGTCAGGATCTGCTCCTGCACGAGGACGTCGAGCGCGGACACGGCCTCGTCACACACGACGACCTCGGGGTTCAGCGCCAGCGCACGTGCGATCGCGACACGCTGACGCTGCCCGCCGGAGAGCTCGTTGGGGAAGCGCTGCATCACCGACGACGGGAGTGCGACGAGGTCGAGGAGTTCGCGGACGCGGGCGATGCGCGACGCCTTGTCGCCGATGTTGTGCACGACGAGCGGCTCGGAGATCGCACGGTAGATC
>NZ_LZMO01000060.1:0-18085 GCF_001665715.1 Gordonia sp. 852002-10350_SCH5691597 | reverse complement strand
TGCTGTACTTCCGAGGTGCTGCCATGCTCTCCATCCTTCACAGGTTCGAGAGCCTCCGACGAACCCGGGGCGATTCATTCTGATGAAAGATGTCGATTGCCGCGATAGTCGACTGAACGGCAGCGATCGTCTCGACAGGATCGGCCGACTCGGCCCGGGCACTACCTGCGAGCGCCAGACACGGTAGCAACGCACTCTCGAGGTCCAATGTGAATGTAGTGGTGACGAGTTGAACGAACTCGTATCCCGGAAGCGGCGTGAGTTCACGCAGCAACGTGGTCCGTGTGTCAGGCGCTAGCACTAGCGAGCCCCTCTCGGACGTCAGCAAGGGTGCGTTGCACGTTTGCCCACCGATAGTTCAGGCGGCCAGCGCCCGAAGCACCGCGCCAATTCTTGATGAGTCGATCGTTGTTGAGCCGAGAAGACTCTCCTTTGTTCTTGCGTTCCCTCTCGGTGATCATGGTCCGAATCTCACTGCTGGATGCCACGTCGCGGGCATCTTGCGCGCGGACGCGGGCAATCCAATCGTCGACGAAGAGCTTGGTCGCAGGGCCGACAGGATTGCCGGCGCGCCCCCGCAGCACGTTGTCCCAGAAGTTGCCGAGGTCCCACCCCATCAGAGCCTCCCGATTGAGTTCGAGTTCGTCAGCCCAGTCGGCCAGCGCGTCTCGATACGACTCGACGTACGTCTCGTCACCAGCGGCGAGCTCGTCGTACCGCTCGGCGACAATCAGGTTGTAGACGAGAGCGGCCCCGTTGATGGTCAACGAGAACAGCCGTGCGTGTTCGACGACGTTCCTGATGTCGTCCGACGCCTGCACCAGCGCCGGATGCGTCCACGGAAGTGCGGCTTCCGTCGGATCATCGTCGAGACCGTCGGCAAACAGGTGCGCGAGATAGCTTCCTGGACAGGTCACCAAGATCCGCTCGCGGAACCATTGGGCCTCGTCTTCGGTCATGTCCAGCCCGCTCTCGAGGCTGGCAGGGAAGTCCGCGGTAGGACTCACGGGTACATCCCAGGTGTACTACTTGGGGTCACAAAGGATGCCGTAGCGCTGCAGCGCAGACCAGTAGATCTGCGACGGGAGCACGCGGACTGTTTTACCCGCCACCTTGCCGATCATTCCGTCGACGGCGGGCGGGGTACGCAAGACCTCGATGAGCTTGCGCTCTTCGAGACGCGCCTTCGACACCAGCTCGGTGCCAGTGGATTTCTTGGCAGCGCGTTGGAAGATCCACGGGATGATCGCGAAGTAGCGCGGCCGGGTGTGCAGTGTCGAGGTACCGGGGAACATCAGGTCGCCTAAACCATCGCGGACCTGGCCGATGCCCAAGTCGTCGAGCGTGCTCACGTCACTGAACAACCTCACGATCTCGCGCATGCGCCGCTCGTCGGTGGCCGACGCGTCCAGCCAGGAAATGCTCGACATTGCGCTCCTCCCTACAGCTTCTTGCCTAGATCGAAAAGCGCGTACTCGAGAACCTCTGGGCTACCGAGCTCGATCGCCGACTGCTCCGCGATGTGCAGATAGCGAAGATAGTCGTCCAATCCGACTAGACCTTTCGACGGCATCTCGGGGTCAAGCAATTTGTGTAAGCCACGACGGACGAAGGCGTCGAGGATCAGCGGTCTAGGCCGGTGGTTTGTCCCGTAGCCAGCGAAGTACAGGAGCTTGGTCCCGAACGCCATCCCGAACCCGTTTATCCGATGCGTACGTAAAAGAGCCTTCCAACCTTCTTCGGCTCCGCCGCCGCGCGTCGCGTTCACGATGGCCGCGAGCTTGGCCGCCGCATCAGGTTGAGAGAGCACCCTCGACACGCGCGTTGGCCCGTAACCGACCGTCCCGTAGCCCCACGCCATCGACAGCAAGAAGAGTTCCACGGGATCGCCTCCCGCCCGCTCACGGATGTAACCGCGCTTGATTCCCCCGTGCGTCTCTACATGTTCTGACAACTCGTCGAAGGCTCTCTCAGATCCTGCGAAACTGCGCCGCCAAGCGGCCGGCTTCCATGGCACAGTCTGCCCTTCTACGTCGGCGCTCGTGTACGCCATCACGGCTTCGGGCAGTCGCACCATCGTTGCCTCCTTGCACGGGTGAGTCATCACGTCAGTCGTCCAAACTGACGCGACCGTTACGTGCGGGAACCGCTCGGAGCGAGCCGGAATGGCCTCCTGTCCCCCGATCGAACGAACGAGGAAAGTTGTCCGACTCGTCCGATACATTAAATCCGACATCACGTGTACGTGCTTTCAGGAGGGACGCCATGACCGGGCCACACCAGCGCCAGTGCTTCTTGAACGCTAGCCATTCTGGATACGGACTTACCGGATGCGCCGCGGGGGGCCACCGAGCATTACGACCTCTGAACTCATACAAGTCGTCATGGACCGCCGCCGTGCGGGCGGCCTAGGAAGCTCGACGATTCTCTTGCACACGATCCCGTGCCACAAACATGACAATCTGGAGGTAGTCCTTGCCCGGAGAAATTAAGTACACGAAGACGACCGGAGACACGTTCGGTGCGACACTTCGATCCCCCCTCGGCTACAAGCTAGTTGTCACTGGCACTCTAGACGTGGTCGAGCCAGAGATTGACGGACACGAACCGATGTTGGGCAATCCCGCCTTAGTGCACAACACTTGGGCATATGCGAAACACAAGACTCTTGCCGATGCCGCTGAAGACGACAAGGAGAAGAAGAGTCACCTAGCGCAAGCCAAGACCCACGAACAGGCCGCGACCGGAATTGCCGAGCTTGCCGAATCCATCGGCCCAGTGGTTCGTCGCGCATGGTGTTCTGGTTGCCTTTCAATGTCTGATCACCGAAAAGTGGAGCGTGAAGGACTCGGGATCCCCATCTGCTTATGCACCGCGTGTGGATCTCCTACCCTCAAATGCGCGTCACCTACGTGCGATAAAATGGCAGTCCGAAAGCTCGGAGCGATCCGCGTGCCGCAGTTCTGCGCCGAACACCGACACGAAATACCGAGTTTTTCTCGAGCTAATGAGAAGGTGCAACGGCTCGAAGAATATGCGGAGCTTCTTGAATTCGAGGCTACAAATCTCTCCCGTGTATCGAGGATTACTCTGGCAAGCACTGCCGCCGCAGGTGCAGTAGCGACGGGTGGAATTCTAGCTGCGCCTGCCCTCGGCGGCATAGTTGGCAGTTTAGCGGGATATACCGGCGCGGCCGCATCCAGTTACGGATTGGCTTTCCTCGGCGGCGGAGCAGTTGCTGCTGGTGGTTTCGGAATGGCGGGTGGAACGTATGTAGTTGCGGCTATGGGAGCGGCTCTTGGAGGCGCTCTAGGAACAAGCGTAACCAACGCCTACGTCGGCGAAGACAAGTCCTTCCGGATCGAAAAGTTCATTGATGGACCTGGTACACCGGTCATCGTTGCTCGTGGCTTCTCGACGGAAAAGGATCGCAATTGGGCCGCAGCGATGGACGCAGTCGAAAACCGATATCCAGACTCCCCTATCTATCGACTACATTGGGGGAGCAGGGAGCTGAATGCCCTGGGCGTTCTCCTCATCAAGAACCTCGGCGTCAAACAGGTTATGGGAGTCGCAATGGGACTGGCAGCACGAGCTAGCAAAACGGCAAAGCTCGGCCCACTAGCGCCAGTTATCCTGACTTCAGACATTATGAAGAATCCTTGGCATACAGCGAAGGTTCGCGCCGACCGAACAGGTGTCGCCTTAGCTGGAATCCTTGCTCACACCGAGTTGGAAGATGTGATCTTAGTCGGTCACAGCCTCGGCGGCAGGGCGATGATCACTGCAGCTGAGACTCTCGCCACGAGCAAGGACGGTCCGTCGATCAAACAGGTTCATATTTTAGGCGCTGCCGAGGGACAGAAGAGTGACTGGCGTCTTCTCAACGAGTCCGTGTCGGACAAGGTGCATAACTACTATTCGACCAGGGACGGCGTGCTCAAATATCTGTACACGACGGCCCAAGGTGGAAGCACCGCTGTCGGATTGAAGGGTTTTCGAACCTCTTACCCAAATATTGCCGATCACGACGTAAGCGATGAAGTCGGTGGGCACTCGGAGTACTTCGCCAAAGTTCAGCTGCGATAGTTCCGATACTCGACTCGCGCGGTCGAATCGCTACGCTCGCCGTACGTCAGGAACGGTTTCGTCGGACAGCCCAGGCGATGCCTACTTCATACCTTCACTTATGGGAGCAAATGAAGGTAAGTTGGACCTATGCCGTCAGATACGCGACGCAACAGGTGGCTGGCGGTTCGGTACGAATCCGTCGACTGGTCGCCAACCGTGCCTGTCGATCTGCTGACCAGGGCGCAGCGTGAGCGTTACCGGGGACCGTACTCCGCAGCCGTCGTACCGACCATCGCCAAACGCTCCCCTTCGCTTCCCGACGATGTCGCCACACTGGCCTCTGAGGCCACCCTGACCCTGACCCGCTTCGACGCCGAGCTCGGACATGACATCGCTCCGTTTGCGTCGATTCTGCTGCGTTCGGAGTCGGCGGCATCGTCTCAGATAGAGAACCTCTCGTCTGGCGCCAAGCAGATCGCGCTTGCGGAGTTGGGCAGCCGCGACAAGCGCAACGCATCGGCCGTCGTCGCGAATGTCGCTGCAATGTCTGCAGCCGTTGACCTCGCGGATCACCTTGATTCTGCAGCCATTCTCTCTATGCATCGTGCCCTGATGGAATCCCAGGACCCGACGATTGCGGGACGCTGGCGCACGGATCAGGTCTGGATTGGCGGCAGCAGTCTCGGCCCGCATGACGCAGATTTCGTGGCGCCCGTCGCCGCGAAAGTACCCGGGCTGATCGATGATCTGATCAGTTTCACCCACCGCACCGACTTACCTCCGCTGATCGTCACGGCCATAGCGCACGCGCAGTTCGAGACCATCCATCCCTTTCCAGACGGCAATGGGCGAACCGGGCGCGCCCTACTGCAGTCGATGCTGCGGCACCATGGCGTCACCCGCAACGTCACGATCCCCGTATCTGCCGGATTGCTGTCGGACACTGCGGGCTACTTCTCATCGCTCGACGCCTACCGCAACGGAGATGTATCGCCGATCGTCGAAAGGATTTCCCACGCAGCGATTCTCGCAGTAGACAACGGCAGTCAGCTGGTCGCCGATCTACATCGGATCCGCGCAGGCTGGGACTCCCGTCTTCGCGCACGACGCGGCTCCGCGGCGCAGCACCTCCTCGACGTTCTGCCGCGTCGTCCCGTCATCGACAACAAAGAGGTCGCCGCACAACTCGGAATCTCCGCTGACAACGCAGGTCGCGCTATTAGACCGCTAGTCGACGCCGAAATACTCCAGGAGTTCACTGGCTTCAACAGAAACCGAATGTGGCAGGCCGTCGAGGTGACCGCAGCACTCGACGCCTTCGCCGACAGGGCGGTCCGCCGTCGGCGATAGGCCGCCAACCTATCCCCCGGTTCAGTCAGCAAACCCGCGTCTCGAGAAAACGTCCCCCACCGCGCCACACGCCTGTCCGATTCTGCATAATCGACACGTGACCGGAGTCACTCCGCTGCCCTGAACCCAGGACCACCACACCGAGCCACGCGAACCACAGGAGCACCCATGCAGAGCACCATGCAAGACGCACCGCTGCAGATCGCGCAGATCCTGCGCCACGGCAGCACGGTCCACGGCGACGCCGAGGTCGTGACCTGGACCGGAGACGGCTCGCGGCGTCGTAGCTACGCCGATGTCGGACGACGTTGCGCACAGTTGGCACACGCACTGCGCGGGCTCGGCGTCGACGGTGACCAGCGCGTCGCGACGTTCATGTGGAACAACGCCGAGCACCTCGAGGCCTACCTCGCCGTGCCCGCGATGGGTGCGGTCCTGCACACCCTCAACATCCGACTCTTCCCCGAGCAGCTGATCCACGTGGCCAACCACGCCGAGGATCAGGTCATCATCGCCGACCCCTCACTGCTGCCGCTGCTCAACCCGCAACTGCCACAGCTGACCACCGTCAAGCACGTCATCGTGACGGGCGACTCCACCGACGGCGTCGACGCTCCCCACGGCGTGCAGGTGCACTCATACGAGGCGCTCATCGCCGAGCAGGCCGTCGACTTCGACTGGCCCGAGGTCGACGAGCGTTCTGCCGCCGCGATGTGTTACACCTCCGGCACCACCGGCGACCCGAAAGGTGTTGCCTACAGCCATCGTTCGATCTACCTGCACTCCATGCAGGTCTGCATGACGGATGGTCCTGCGCTCAAGCAGGGTGACCGCGCGCTCGCCGTCGTGCCGCAGTTCCACGCGATGTCGTGGGGTCTGCCGTATGCAGCGTTCATGATCGGAGCGTCGCTCATCATGCCCGACCGCTTCCTGCAGCCCGAACCGCTGGCCGCACTCATCGCTGCGGAGCAACCCACCACCGCGGCGGCTGTCCCGACCATCTGGCTCGGCCTGCACCAGTACCTCACGCAGCACCCGCAGGACATCTCCTCACTGCGCGACGTGCTCATCGGCGGATCGGCTGTACCGCCATCGTTGATGCACACCTTCGAGGATGAACACAACGTCGAGGTACTCCACGCCTGGGGCATGACCGAAACGTCGCCTCTCGGCTCCGTCGCCCGACCACCCGCGGGCACCGAAGGCGACGAGCGGTGGCACTACCGCTACACGCAGGGCCGGTTCCCGGCGTCGGTGGAAGCGCGACTCATCGGCGACAACGGCGAAACACTCCCCCACGACGGCAAGACCGTCGGCGAACTCGAGGTCCGCGGACCGTGGATCACCGGCGCCTACTACGGCGTCGACGCCGCCGACAAGTTCGACGACGGCTGGCTGCGCACCGGCGACGTCGGCTCGATCACCCCCGACGGCTACCTCACGCTGACCGACCGCACCAAGGACATCATCAAGTCCGGTGGCGAGTGGATCTCGTCGGTCGACCTCGAAAACGCCGTCATGGGCCATCCCGACGTACTCGAAGCCGCCGTCATCGGCGTACCCGACCCCAAGTGGGACGAGCGGCCCCTCGTCGCCGTCGTGCTGCGTGAGGATTCCGACGCGACACCAGAGACGTTGCGAGAGTTCTTGTCCGACAAGGTCGCAAAGTGGCAGCTCCCCGAGAACTGGACCATCATTCCCGAGGTTCCCAAGACCAGCGTCGGCAAGTTCGACAAGAAGCGCCTGCGCTCGACGTTCCACGACGGAGGACTCGACGTCACCCGGTTGTAGGTGACGCAAGTCCTCAGTCGCGGGGACGAGCTACGAGAAGAACTCGACCGAGCCCCAACCCCCACGATTCGGCTTCGACTTCGGAGCCTTCTTCTTCGGCTTGGGTTCGGGCTTGGCCTGGGGTTTCGGCTGAGCTTGGGGAGCGGGCTGCGCCTGCGGGGCGGGCTTCGGCGCTGATCGCGACCCGGTCTCACACGCGACACCGTCGCCATCGCGATCAAGTGCCGAGCGGTATCCGTCCTGGCCGCGGTAGATCGGCGCGACGCCCGCGTCACGTGCCGCCTGGCAATTCTTGTAGTACGCCACCGGCGTAGGCGCAGGAGCCGCCGACGCAACCGGGGCAAACCCGACCAACCCTGCGGCGACGCCTCCGGCAACCAGCCCGGCGATGGCCGAGTACTTCTTGTTCATCTCTCACCCAATCTCTCGATTATCGATCAGTGACAGTACTGGACGCCGACACCATCGTCGGCGGTCCCAGCGTCGGCCGAACAGACGAATCTTGCTGACGCACTGACCGATGTCGACTTCAGACGGGCAGTCCGACACTCAGTCCTCACCAAACGGAACCACGACGACCTTGCCCCGCAGCCGACCCGCCTCGGCCTCCTCGTGCACCTTGATCAACTCAGGTAGCGAAACCCGCTGCGCGATCTCAACTTTGAGATCCCCGGTGTCGACCAGGCCCACCAGTTCGGTGAGCACCGCGGCGCCGCGGCGTAGAAAGAAGGGCACGGACGCAGAGGAGTGACGCTGTGTCCCCCGATCGGACCAATCGATCCGGAATCGGACATGGCGTCGGTAGGCATGCGTACGTTTACCAGTATCTGACGTCGGGGGTCGTCACACACTATCCGTCGGAGGACTGATGAAGCACGTTCGCACACAGGGTCATCTCGCGCTCTGCGCACTTGTGGCCGCTGGAGTACTCGGCCTTACCGCATGCAGTGGTTCGAGCTCGGAACCAACAACGGCGACCACTACCACCACGACGGCAGAGGTGACCACGTCGCAACCCGCTGAGGTCACTGAAACAACAATGGCAACAACAACTCCGAAAGCTCCGGCGGCGGCACCGGCGACCACCGAACCCAAGGCAGCTGCCATGCCTAACGTCGTCTGCATGAACCTCCAGGAAGCACAGAACACCATCCAGGAAGCCGGCGTCTTCTACTCACGCAGCAAGGACGCGACGGGTCAGGGCCGCAGGCAGGTTGTCGACAGCAATTGGATCGTCGTCGCGCAGACTCCATCCGCGGGCGCGCCTGTCACAGAGGGAGAGGCCGTATTGTCCGCGGTCAAGATCGGTGAACCCAGCCCCTGCTGATCACACCGACTCACCCCGCACACCCCCGCCCGTCCACGGGAAGCGCGGTCTGCACGCCGTAGGCGATGCCCTGCGCGTACCTGGCGAGCCAACTCGATGGCAGGGGCGTCGACCCGCCCGCGCTGTCGAGTCCGAACTCGTTGTAGACCCAGGGCACGCGGTCGGACATCAGCGCGATCATCGGGATGTTGCCGGTCCATAGCGGTGCGCGACCACCAAAGTCATTGTTGGTCACCATGACTGGTAGTCCCTCGGCTCGGGTTCGAGCGTCTGCTATCGCCTGGCCGTAGCGCTGACTGGCAGCGGCAGTCGCCCCGCTGCGATATGTGATGCGCAGCGTCGTGCCATCGGCCGCGGTACCTTCGCGATACAGGCCGACGCGCTGCACGAACACCGCGTTGGCACCCGGGCTAGTATGGATACTGATCGCGACACGCGCGTGCGCCGCCACCGCACGGCCCACCCGCTGCCGATACGTGACACTCTCTGTCACAGAGGTTTTCAGCATGACAACGCGATACCCGCTCCGTTGCAAGCGTTCTCGTACCCGAGTCGCGACCGCGAATACGTCCGCATCCTCTGCGCCGTTGGGATAGTCGATCTGCGATGCGCCGGTCACCGGGTCGAAGCCGTCGATACGCACCGGGTTGTGTCCGGGGTCGAGCGCGACCACGACCTGAGGACACGTCGCCTTCGACGACGCCGCCGCGGTCGTCAACACCGCTGTCGTCAACGCCGCTGAGGAGCGGTCCGGAGCAGCACTCTGCGTCGCGCAACCACCGAGGCAGCACGCGAGAACCACGACCCCCACCCGCCTCAGAGCCCTCCGCGCTTGTTCTCGCATCATCCGATGATCGCAGACTGAACGCTGCATCGACCTCACCTCACTACACTCGACCCCGTGCCCACGGACCCCTTGACGCTCGGCCAGCAGCTGGTCGCGGTGCTCGAGGGTGGGCGGCGGACATCCACGTACAAGCTCGCCGTGATGGTCGCGCTCCTCGACCTCGCCGTCGAATCCGTCCCCGATGATCCCGCCGCGGAAGTCCCGATCGACCTCGACGAGCTGACCGACCGCGTCATGGCTCAGTACTGGACCCAACTACGCCCGCTCAGCGAGAAAGGCCATGTGGTCCTGCGGCAGTCGCGGGACGGACGTGGCGTGGTCTTCGCTGCACTTGCCGACCTACGCGAACAGTGCAGCACCCCGAGCCTGCGCGAAATGCCCATCGAGAGCGCGAAACTTGCTGCGCCTGCGGCCTATTCGAAAACGCACGAAGCGGTCAAGAAGAACCTCGTGCGCTACCCCCTCCACCTCCTCCAACAAGTCGGCACCGGCCCACACGAGTGTTTCCTCTACGACGACTCGTGGATGGGCACCGATTCGACGCGAGTCATGGCCGAGCACGGCAACCGACTCGTTCTCTTCGGCGGCGTGTGCCACACCCTCGCACGGCTGGCACCGCTGGTGAAACCGGCCTTCCAGCTCGCCTGGGTCGACGACGTGCGGCACATGAACCGCGACATCCTCGACGACGGCCCCGACATCGCCGACCACCTCTTCGGCACCGAACGCGTCTCGCTCACCCGCCCCGCGGGCATCCTCTCCGAACACTTCGGCAACGATTGCTTCTACTGCAACGCCCGACTCCGCACCGGCCGCCACGTCGACCACGTCCTTCCGTGGTCGCGAGTCCCGATCGACGGGCTCGCGAACCTCGTCCTTGCGTGCCAGCCGTGCAACACAAGCAAATCCGACGTCTTGCCGGCGCCGACGTACGTCAGCCGTGCACTCGACCGGGGGCAAGACGTCATCGACGCCCTCGCCGACGAGATCCGGTGGCCGAGTCAGTACAGCAGGGTGAAATCTGCGTCGCGCGGCCTGTACTCCACACAACCCGACACGACGCCGATCTGGCTGGGCGCCAGACACATTCAGCCACTCAAACGTGTTGACTTCGGGCGGTGGGACGTCGAACTGTAGCGGCGCCTGAACGCTACCCGAGCATCTCCCTGATGTCGTCGGAAGAGAGTGCGGTGCCGAACAATTCACCGTCGTCGATGGCTGCGTCGAACAGCGCGCGCTTGCGGTCCTGGAGTCCCACGACCCGCTCTTCGATCGTGTTCGCCGAGACCAGCCTGCAGACGGTGACCGGACGTTGCTGGCCGATCCGATGGGCACGGTCGACGGCCTGCGCCTCGGCTGCGGGATTCCACCACGGATCGCAGACGAAGCAGTAGTCGGCCTCGGTGAGGTTGAGGCCGAATCCGCCTGCCTTCAAACTGATCAGGAAGATCTGCGTTGCCCCACTGGTGAATTGGTCGACGGCCTGCGCTCGCGCATTCGCTGTCATCGACCCGTCGAGATAGCTGTACGCCAGCTCGGCGTCGTCGAGATGCGCCCGGATGATGTCGAGGAATCCGGTGAACTGACTGAACACCAGTGCGCTGTGTCCTTCGGCGACGAGCTCGGGCAACGCTTCCATCAGGTACTCGACCTTCGCCGATGCCACGCCACTATGTGTGCCGTCGACGAGACCCGCGTGTAGGCTCAGTTGCCTCAGCAGGCTCAGCGACCGGAAGACCTGGAACCGGTTCTTCTCCCAATCACCGAGCAGCCCAAGCACTTTCTGTCGTTCACGGGTCAGGCGGGTGTCGTAGATGCGGCGGTGGCGGGAGTTCAACTCGAGTGCGAGCACCTGCTCCTGCTTGGCCGGAAGGTCCAGTGCTACTTGCTCTTTCTTACGTCGCAACATGATTGGCTTGATCCGGCGTCGTAATGTTTCCATCCGCTCCGGATGTGCCCCGGATTCGATGGGCTTGCGGAAGTACTCGGTGAACGCGGTCGGCGAGGGGAACAGGCCAGGCGCGGTCACCGACAGCAGCGCCCACAACTCCATCAGGTTGTTCTCCATCGGAGTTCCGGTGATAGCAATCTTCGACGGCGCTTCCAGTCGCCGGGCGGCCTGGTGAGTCTTGCCGGTGTGGTTCTTGATGAACTGCGCCTCGTCGAAAATGATTCCGTCCCAGCGCAATGCGTCGAGATCGTCGAAGAGAAGGCGCATCAACGTGTACGACGTGACAACGATGTTGGCTCCGGCGGCAGCGTCGGACACTGCGATTCCTGACTTGGCAGGTGTGGCGACAACCGAGGAGACCGTCAAGGACGGTGCGAATCGCCCGGCCTCTGCCACCCAGTTGGGCACGACGCTCGTCGGCGCGACTACCAGGTAGCGGGCCTGCGGTGTCGACTTCACCACGCGCGTGATCATCGCCAAGGTCTGGATTGTCTTTCCCAGACCCATGTCGTCGGCGAGGATTCCGCCGATGTTGTTGTCAGACAAGAACGCTAGCCAGTTGAGTCCGTCGCGCTGATAATCGCGCAGCTTTGCCTTGAGCGTCCGCGGACAGGCCACCCGCTTCGGTGGTGTCAGCGCGGCGAGCTTGGCCATCTGCGCGCGCCACTGCGCGATCTGTTTGTCGACGACGCCGAGCTCTAGTAGTTCCTCCCACAGCGTCGCATTCATGCTGCGGGCGCTGACTTTTCCGTTCTCGATCTCGCCCAGTGCGCGGGCTTCGGCGATCAGCTCGGCGAGCCGACGCAGTTCCGGGACATCGAGTGAAAAGTAGCTGCCGTCGTCGAGGATCAGATGCGTGGCACCAGAGCTCAATTCGGAGATGAGACGCGACGTGGGGACCTGGTGGTCGCCGACCGTGACCGTGACGCCGAGGCCGAACCAATCGTTGCCGGTCGAATCGTCGGCGGTGAAGGAGATCGAGGGTTCGTCGTCGAGCTGTCGGAAGTCCACGGCGATGCGGTTGTCGATCACGATGCGTTCATCGCCGGCAAGGTCGGGCAGGACCGTCGCGACGAGCAGCGCGGCGTCGACCGACGTGATCGGTACGGCCGTGGCGAGTGCCATCGCCGGGAGCATCTCGACCTGTTGCCCTGCGAGACTTGCTTGTTCAAATGCGTGCTGGAGGTCGCGCACGGTGCTCGAACGCTGGGTGGCCGCTGCAGTCCACGCCTTGGAGAACCACGAGGCGATGCACTCGACGACCTCCTGCATCGGCTCGCGAAGCGACTCCCACAGCTCGGACTCGGCGGAAACGTCTCGATACGGCGTCGCACCGACATTCTCGGCGACGTCGAAGACATGACGACGGTCGTTGACCTGATAACCGACGCTCCAGCCGTACCGGTAGTTTCCACCGCTGTCGGTCAGGGTCAGCACGGCGAAGGGCCCCGATACGTCGGGCGGGGTGAGGACACCGTCGGCCACGCGCACGGCACGACGCTGCTCGATGCGCGGTACCACCTCGACAGCGAACTCGTCGAGGTCTTCGTGCGGGATGAGCACCGGTGAGTTGTGGGCGAGGAGGTCGACCTCCGCCTTGACCAGTGGCGGGTCGAACCCGGCGAGCGACAGCACACGGTCGCCGACTAGCCACACTCCACTGGGCACGTCCCGACCGATGTAGCCGCGCAATCGATCACCGATCAGTTCACCGTCGATGGCGAGTCCGCATCGGAGCGCGGCTCCGTCGGGGTTCGCCTCGATGTCGTACCGCAACGACGCCGTCGTGAGCTCTACCTCGACGGCACCGGGAACAGCGTCGACGACCATCTCGACGCCTGCGTCGCGGACACTACGTAACGCGTCCCATACAACATGGTTGGCTGCGGCCATACTGAGCCAATCCGACGACGTGGCATAGCTGTGGCCGGTGATCGCTTGGTGCAGTGCGCGGATGGCACCCGCGTGAGTCGCCTTCAACGACGACGTGTTGTACCCGCTGATGACTTCGCGCCACGTCGCACCGGTCTTGATCCACCGCCCCTGCCGCCCCATGAGCATGGGCCGCAGTTGCAAAGACGGTCCTAGTGAGTACTTGGTGGGAGTCGCCTGACGGAAACTCAACGCCAACGGGACACCTGCGGGCTGGACTGGCGTCGAAGTCTCTACTGTCACGCCGGCAAGGAGGTTTCGCCACGACGGAGGCTGTGGTGGAGGTACGGCCCTGAGGTGACGCTGCGCGCGATCGCGTGTCAAGCTGCCCTGCCCACCCGGGGATGACGCGGTGAGCAGTACCGCGACCGCATGCTTGCAGTCGATGCCGACCGGGCAGGTGCAGTTACCGTGGCTGAACGCTGCCATCGTCGGCGGGCGCTCGGTGAAATGAACCCGGACCGCGTAGTGGCGACCACCACTGCCCTGACACGTACCCGCGAGAACCCGATCACCCTCGACCCAGTTGTAGCTTCGCACCATGGACTGGCGGGAGTAAGCCTCGCCGCGGGACATGGTTCCCTGGTCGAAGCGCCGCCGCAGGTCTTCCGTGGTTACGTGGAACGCGGGTGTCACAGTGCGAGACTAGCGTGATGCTGACTTCGAGCCTGTCGGACTCACCTGCAACACTGCGATGAGTAGCCACGCCAGTCAGGCGAACCGAGAGAGTGGATGCAATGCCGCATACGATCCCCGAGTCGCCCCGCTTCGCTTCGAGTGCCGAGGAGTCGGTCTGGCGGCTGCTGAATGAACAACTCCTCGACACCGACCTCCTCGTCGCGAACCAGCGCGTCACCGATCACGACAAAGACCACGAGATCGATCTCGTGGTGGCCATCGAGGGCGCGGGAATCGCCTGCCTCGAAGTCAAGGGTGGCGAGGTATGGCACGACGGCGAGTCGTGGTGGCAGGCGCGAACCGGCCGACCTCCGAAAGAGATCACTCCCGTCAAGCAGGCGTTGGAAGGCTGCTACGCGCTGCGTGAGTTCGTCGAATCCGATCCGCGATGGACACAGGGGCGTCGACGCTGGGATCACCTCGTGGTCTTCCCCCACACCGAAATCCCCTCCGACTTCGCGCTGCCGGAGTGCCCACGATGGAAGATCATTGACCGCACGCAGCTCGACCAGATCATGCCCCTCGTCCGAAGAGTGTTGTTGCAGAAGGGAACCGACGTACCATTCCTCGACGCTGCGGGTATCGACCAACTCGAGACGACGCTCGGCGGGCGGGGTCTCCCGCAGCGCGACGTCGTCGCGCGAGCGATCGAGAACGAGGACGTCGCCGACGCGCTCACCGCGAATCAAGCGGTCATTCTGCGCGCTATCGACCAACTATCGCGTGTCGAGATCCGCGGTGGTGCGGGCAGCGGCAAGACCTTCCTCGCACTCGAGCAGGCACGTCGCCTCACGCGTGCGGGGCAACGCGTAGCACTGGTCTGCTACTCCCACGGGCTGGCGTCGTACCTCACGCGCATCACGTCGGCGTGGAACCGTAAGGACCGCCCGGCCTATGTCGGCGAGTTCCACGACCTCGGCATGCAGTGGGGCGCCCCCGCCGGGCCCGACGAGTCTGTTCGTACCGAAGCGGCGTCGCAATTCTGGGAACATGAACTGCCACAACAGATGCACGACCTCGCCGAGACCCTCCCACCCGGCAAGCGATTCGACGCGATCATCGTCGACGAGGCACAGGATTTCGCCGACGAGTGGTGGCCGCCGTTGCTGGCAAGTCTGCGCGATCAGGACACCGGTGGCATCTACGTATTCAGCGACGAGGCGCAGCGCGTCTTCGACCGACAGGGTTCACCACCGGTTCCGCTCGTGCCGATCGTGCTCGATCACAACCTGCGCAACACACGCCAGATCGCGAGCGCATTCAGTTCGCTTGTCGGACAACGTATGCAACTGAAGGGCGGCGAAGGCCCCGACATCCGATTCGTCGCGTGCACCGCAGAGGAAGCCCTCGAGGCCGCGGACGACCAGATCGACGTCCTGCTCGACGAAGGCTGGCGTGCCGAAGATATCGCACTACTCACCACGGGCAGTCGCCACCCGGAACAGATCGAGCGGCAAGCCGAGGGCAACGCGTCGTACTGGGCGACGTTCTGGGACGACGAGCAGGTCTTCTACGGACACGTACTCGGCTTCAAGGGGCTGGAGCGTCGAGTAATTGTCCTCGCGCTCAACGAGTCCCAGGTGAGGAGCCGGTCGACGGAACGGTTGTATGTCGGGCTGTCGCGTGCACGCGAGCAACTCGTGGTGTGCGGCGATCCCGACTTCGTGCGGACAGTCGGCGGACCCGAGGTTGCGCGACGACTGGGCATCGACTGACTCGCCCGAATTGTCAGACCCTACGCATACGGTGTCACCAACACTCCCCACAGACAGGACACCCACTGTGCGTTCCACCCTCGCGGCGATCATCGCCATCATCATGTGTGCTCTCTTTTCGATCGCCGTGGTACCCGCGGCAGCGAGCGCAGCACCGCCCTCGAACGCGCGTTACATCTCCGGTGACGGCTGGGGCGGCTACGTCCAGATCACGGATATCAACCTGCGCGGCAGCACCTTCAGCTTCACGGCGACTATCGAAAGCACCCGGGGCGCCATTCCGGTCAACCCCTTCTATTTTGTCGCGAAGGCGTCCGACGGAACAACCTACGACGATCCCGACTTCAGCACCACCGACCTTCACTCGGGGTATCTGTCAGCGGGTCAACGTGTCAAGGGCACAGTTGCGTTCACAGTCAACGGCCCTCGACCGACCGCAATCCAGTACGAAGGAGTTCTCGGGGAAACGCTGGCCACATGGACCTTCACCTGGCGCGAGGCACCAAAGTCGAAGAAGCCCGCACCGCTGTTCGGGTCTGCGTCCTAGTCGCTATCGACCCGAGCACGGAAGCTGACCCTGTAACCCGAACCGCGCTCCGCCCGATATGTCGCTAACAGCAACGCCGCTGACGATTGGAGCTGAAATGCCACTCACTCAAGAACAACTCGACGTCATCGCCGACCGAATCGCTGATCTGAATCCCCAGCAGCGCACCAGGCGATGGAGCAGCATCAGCCTCTGCATTCTCGACGCAGTGTGGAGTATCGGAGCACATTACGACAACGTGGTCACGCCCCTCGTCGTCAAGTTTGCCCGTTCGCAGGGCGTCTCCAGTGCCGTGGTTCCAGTCGACGAGCTACCCAAGGATGATCCGATACCAGCTTCGAGTCTCGCAAGATTCACCGACGACGCACTCTTGTCCCTGACTAATAGCCAGCTCACCTCGACTCGCGGAGGAGTGACAAAAGCACATGCCTCAATCGCCTACGCGCAAGTACTGGTTGATAGCGGCGTCGAATCGCTCTCGGACGCAATCGAGGCATTGGGGGATAAAGCACGTCTCGCGAGCATTGACGCCGAGCTAGCTCGCGTTCCGGGCGACGGACAGCATGGCATACGTCGCGGATATCTCTGGATGCTTGTTGGCGACGACAACCGAATCAAGCCGGACCGGATGATTCTTGGATGGTTTAGGAGCCTAGGAGTTCCGAGTGATCCTGCATCGGCAGAAGATTACATCCGAGCTGCCGCGCCAATTGTTTCTGCGCGACTGCAGCGTCCCGTCACGCCGTGGGAGATCGACCATGCGATCTGGAATTACGCTCGATCATCCTAGAACCATCTAGCCTAGGACGCGTGGCCGATACTGCAGCCGACCCGCGAAAGTGTCAACGCCGTGGGCTGGCTGAGCCGTCCAACACTCAGAGATCAACCGACGCGTTGGTGGCGACGTCGGGCTGTTCGCCTGACACGATCGCTTTGGCGTATTTGAGCAGCGCAACGGGTTTGGGGCTGTCCAGGGTCCAGTACTCGGCGGAGTCGGCGTGCACCTTCAACAGTGCGACGCCCGGGTCTTCGCGGCCCTTCTCGAACCAGGCCTCTGCGTGAGAGTTCCAGAGCTCGTCGATCAGCTTCTGTTCGTGGGTGACCGACGCTGTGCCGGCGATCGAGAGATAGTTGTCGTCGGCCTGCAGGCTCACATTGACGTGTGAGTCCTCGGCGACCTGGTCAGTTTTGGGCGAAGGGTCGACGGTGAAGAAGTACAGATCGCCGTCGAATTTTCTGTCCAGCACTGCTAGTGGACGGCTCAGCAATCGACCATCCGATTCGCTGGTCGTGACGAAGGCGACGCGACCCTTCGAGATCAGCTCGCCGATGTGCTCGAATTCGGTGTTGTCATCAGTCATGGTTTTCACGCTACGCGCAAGTGCTCTTCACGCCCACCGTCCCGCGTGACTGTGACGGCGGGCGGCACGCTCCCGCGTCGCGCTCGCATCTACCCTGAAGACCATGCGTTTCGTCATCTACGGTGCCGGGGCCATCGGCGGCGTCATCGGTGCTCACCTGGCACTTTCCGGAGCAGACACCACCTTGGTCGCGCGCGGCGAGCATCTGCGAGCAATGCGTAAGGGCGGACTCGTCCTCGACACCGCCGAGGGACACCAATCCATTTCGACCACGCTTGCGTCAAATGCGTCCGAAGTGGACTGGAGCGACGACTCCGTGACGCTCCTCGCCGTCAAGTCGCAGCAGACCGCCGCGGCCATCGCCGACCTTCGGGCGCATATGCCTCTCGACACTCCGGTGGTGTCGGCCCAGAACGGCGTCGCCAATGAACGTAAACTGGCTCTTCCGGAACGACGGTGCGTAGAACGGGTTCTCGTGACCACTAGATGTAGGTGATCAAGGTCGCGGGGTGATG
>NZ_LZMO01000059.1:0-16244 GCF_001665715.1 Gordonia sp. 852002-10350_SCH5691597 | reverse complement strand
TGCTGTACTTCCGAGGTGCTGCCATGCTCTCCATCCTTCACAGGTTCGAGAGCCTCCGACGAACCCGGGGCGATTCACGGCCCTGATACCGGACGTGTTGCGTGGCGACTCAACGCCACACCCGGCATGCCCGCAAATCCCGAACGCATCAACCGCATCGCCGACGTCAAAGCCGACTTCCACGACTACCTCACCGCCGAACACACCAACAACCACACCGCCACGGCAGCACGCGCGAGCGGGGCCGGGACAGGCGCCACGGTTACCGCGATCGACGCGCGAGCCTCGGATACAGCCGACACCGAGATGATGGTCGCGGACGCAGTCGGTGCCGAGATGGTGGTCGCCGACGCAGTCGGTGCCTGGATGATGTCGCCACCCTCGACGCCAGGCACGCCGAGCGTGAATGAGCCGACGTTGACCGACATCGAACTAGCACTGGCGGGTTCGATGCGCCCGACCGGTGCCCCACCGCTCAGCGCGCGGGTCGACATCCAATGGAACCTCACCGATCCACCCGACCCCGACCCGTCCACAGACCCCGACGCGCCTACAGGTCCGGCCCCACCAGCCAGCCCCTGGTGGCTCGGCGACGTCGACCCACCCGGAGGCGTCGACCCACCCGGAGGCGTCGACCCACCCTTGGCCGACGCCGCCTGACCGCTGTGTCACCTGACCACCGCGTCACCTGACCACCGCGTCACCTGACCACCGCGTCAACCCGGCCGACACACCCATCCGCTAGCCCGGGCGAGCCGTCGAATCCGGTTGCGCCGCAACCCGTCCACACCCCGCCACCACACCCCGGTGGCGGGGCAGACGTGATTGCTCGGTCGGTCGCCCAGCTTCGCGTACCACGCCCCTGCTGGCGTTAGTTTGGTGACGCGGTGAGCAGTTGGCCCCGCGGATACGGCAATTCGATCCCGTGCTCGTCGTAGGCCCGGAGGATCTCGCGGCGCAGTGTCCGCTGAACCCTCCACTGCGAGTTGGGCTTTGTGGTGACTGTCATTCGCAGGATCAGTTGATCGGCAGAGAGCTCCTGTACACCGAGCATGTCGGGTTCGCCAGTCACATGCTCGGATAATACATCCGACTCCACAGCCGCGTGCGCAGCGGTGAGTGCCACTTCCTGTGCCCTGTCGACATCCGCGGTGAGCGCGACAGGCAGTTCGACGCGGGCAACCGCATACTCCTGGCTCATGTTGCCGACGCGCGCAATCTCGCCGTTGCGGACGTACCAGAGCGTGCCGTCCACGTCGCGCACCGTGGTGATCCGAAGACCAACCGATTCGACCTCTCCCACGGCCTCGCCGAGATCGACGACGTCGCCGACCCCGTACTGATCCTCGAGCAGCATGAAGATCCCCGTCACGAAGTCGCGCACGAGATTCTGAGCGCCGAATCCGATGGCGAGGCCGATCACACCGGCTGAGGCGATGAACGGCGCGATATTCACACCCAGAACGGACAGGATCGCCAGCGCCACCCAGGTGAGAAGAACGATCGACACAACCGACTTCAACACCGACCCGATGGTGCGGGCTCGTTGCGAACGTCGCTGGTTGATCACTGCCCTGCTCGCTCCAGAAGGTGCGCGGTCACGCAGGTGGCGCAGCAGCAGCGGCGTCGAACCCTTCCCTCCGCGTTCGGCCCTATCGCCTGGTGGACGCCGTGTGACGCGGTCGATGAGCCGGTTGCATACGAACCGCACCACCAGCGCAACAATCACGTACCCCACGATCCTGATCGGGTTCTCGATCAGCCATTCCCGATTTGTCTCCGTCCATTCGAAAGCCGTTGTGTACGTTGCCATGAACCCGACCGTACGTATTCGTTACGAATCCATCAGAATTGTGTCGTGACCCAGCGACTCTTCTTCGACTGCGACACCGGTATCGATGATTCGGTCGCACTGCTGTACCTACTTGCCCGCACCGACGTCGACATCGTGGGGATCGCGAGTACCGCGGGCAACGTCCCGGTCGACGTGGTCGCCGCCAACAACCTGGCCTGGTTGTCGCTGTGCGAGCGAGGCGAGATTCCGGTACATCGCGGACCCGACGGTCCGCTTGTCGCACCACTGATGACCACCGAGGACACGCACGGACCGCTGGGCGTCGGATACGCAGAGTTGCCCACATCCGATCTCGTCGTCGCAGACACCGACGCACCAGACGCCTGGGTCGACGCCGCTCAGGCACACGACGGGGAATTGGTCGGGCTGGTCACCGGGCCGCTCACGTCGCTTGCCACCGCGATACGACGCGACTCGAGCCTGCCACGACGACTGCGTCGGCTGGTCATCATGGGTGGCGCGTTTCATGTCCACGGCAACACCACGCCTGTCGCCGAATGGAATGTCGCCGTCGACCCGGAGGCCGCCGCCGAGGTCTTCGCTGCGTTCGGCGTCGACGGTGCGCCCGCCCCGATCATCTGTCCTCTCGATCTCACCGAGACCGTCGCACTTCTCCCCGATCACCTGGTTCGACTGGCGGCCGCGGCAGGCAGCAGTCCCGTCGAGTATCTCGATCCGACGGACGAAGCCGGCATCCGATCAGTTGCCGACAATCCGATCGTGCGTCACCTCGTCGACGCGATGCGCTTCTACCTGGAGTTTCACGATGCTCACGACGAGGGCTACCTCGCTCATCTGCACGATCCGTTTGCCGCGATGGTCGCACTCGACCCGGCGATCGCCGACACCCTGCCCGCCCAGGTCGGTGTCGAGCTCACCGGAGCCCTGACCCGCGGGATGACCGTCGCCGACGAGCGCGGCATGTGGGGCGGAACCCCGAATGCCCGAATCGCAAGAGCAACCGACGTCGACGCCGTGTTCGATCACCTCATCGAGACGATCGCCTCGCTCGCCCGCCACATCGGCGGTTCGGCGTAGCGTCGACGAGGTGACGACACTCGGCTACCAAATCCCGAACTTCACCTACCCCGACACAGCACCCGACCAGCTCTTCCCCACCATCGTCGCGCAGGCCGTCGAAGCGGAGAACTCCGGCTTCGACACCGTCCTGGTGATGGACCACTTCTACCAACTGCCCATCCTCGGCGCCCCGGACGAGCCGATGATCGAGTGCTACACGCTGCTCTCCGCACTCGCCCAGCACACCTCGCGCGTGCGTCTGTCCTCACTGGTCACCGGCAACACCTACCGGAACCCGACGCTGCTGGCGAAAAGCGTCACTGCACTCGACGTCGTGTCGGGTGGTCGTGCTCAACTCGGGATCGGAGCCGGGTGGTTCGAGTTCGAGCATCAGTCACTGGGCTTCGAATTCGGTACCTTCACCGATCGATTCGAGAAGCTCGAAGAAGCACTGCAGATCATCCTGCCGATGTTGCGCGGCGAACGGCCCTCACTCGACGGTAAGTGGTACCACGTCGAAGAGGCCATCAATTCGCCTGCGCCACTTGGCCGTATCCCGGTGATGATCGGTGGTGGTGGCGAGAAGAAGACGTTGCGGATGGTTGCGCAGTACGCCGACGAGTCCAACCTCATCGCCGCGCCCGAGGATCTTCCGAGGAAGCTCGACGTCCTTGCCGCTCACTGCGAACGACTCGGCCGCGATCGGTCGGAGATCACGGTGACCGCGCAGACCTCGGCCTGCATCGCGCCCACCGAGGAGCAGGCCACCGCTGAATTCGAGGCGTATCTCGCACGCAATCCGGCGGCAGAGGTACGTCGAGCATCGACAATCGTCGGTAGTCCCGAACAGGTTGCACAACGATACTCCGCTCTGCTGGAGAGCGGAATCGACGGCGTGACGGTCAACTCTCCCGCCAACGGACATGTCCCCGGCCGTGTGACTCTTCTCGGCGAGACCCTGGCGCCCCTCATCGGGTGACGGGAGGTCGGGACGAACCCCGCACCCGAGCGGGGTTTACTCCCGTGCCGCTTGCCCCGCTGCCTCTTACCCCGCTGTGAACTACTCCGACGCCTCGTCGTCCTCGACGTGGTGGTCGAGGTTGACGGTTCCGGTGCGCCAGTAGCCGTCGACCTTGACGCAGTCCTTGGGCCGACCGAGCTCGCGGCGCAGATGACGTCGAATCGGCTTGAGCGACAACGCCTCACCGGCGAACCAGCTGTAGAAGTTACCTTCGGGGAGGTCCAATTCCTCGACCGCGCGCAGGAGGTTTGTGCCCCTGCCCGCCTGATCGGCTCCACGATGGACGAAGTGGACGCGGGCGTTCGGGCGCTGCGGGAGGTCGATCTCCGTCTCGGATCCGGTGACCTCCGCGAACGCGATGACCGGCTTGTCGTCGGGCAGCTCTTCCAGCCAGCGCGCGAGAGCAGGTAGCGCCGTGTCGTCGGCACCGAGCAGGTACCAGTCGTAGCCGGTCGGATAGATATGGGAGCCGCGCGGACCGAGCATTCCGAGTCGATCGCCCGCAACCGCGCTTCCCGCCCATTTTCCGGCGACACCGTGATCGTGCAGCACGAAATCGATGTCGAGTACGCCGCTCTCACGGTCGAATGCCCGAATGGTGTAGTCGCGGTAGATCGGAAACTTACCCTCGGTGGGCAGCCGCATACCTTCGGCGCCGACGCCGGGCATGACTATCTCGCCGCTCTCGGGATCCGGGAAGAACAGTTTGATGTGGTCGTCGGGTGCCATGTGCACCACGATGAAGCTCTCGGGTGCGCTGATGGAGAACCGCACTCGACGCATGTCCGGACTCAAGTCGATGGTTTCGACCACCTCGACCGTACGTGGCAGCAGGTCGTACATGGTCAACTTGATCTCCGTCGGATGGGGCCTCAAATCCTGCCCCTGCGCGGCGTCGATGCCGGTCACGTTGCTCACCTCTCGAAAACTCAAGCGCCAGAGGCGCTATGGCCAACGGGTACGGCCGCCGGGAGCGGTTGATTCGATCCGCGACCCACGACGGCGTCGAGGATCTCCCCCGATCGGATGGCCACATTCGACAGTAGCGTCGACGTGAGCCCGTGTGTGTGTTCTGAGTTGCCCTGTACGAAGATCTGCCCGGTGATCTCCGACGAGGTCTGCAGCCGGTACGCGCGGTCGAGTACGGGGCGGCCATGTTGATCAGCCGCACAATGAGCAGCCAGATCTCCGAGCATGTCCGCGACAGGCGTCGGCTCGAATCCGGTCGCGAACACGACGGCGTCGCAGTCGAGGTCGATGACCTCACCCGTCGTGCGGTGTGCGATGCGTAACCGTGCGACGTCGTCGGTCTCGTCGAGGTCGGTGACCTCGGTCGCGCCGTGTACGAAGAGGCGGCGATTTCCCGATACGCGCTCGGTGTACTCGCGTCCGTACAGGTCCTGGATCAGGACCGGATCGACCGCCGAGTAGTTCGTGCTGCGGTGGTACTGGAGCAGACGGTCGCGCCACGCCGGCTCAGCCGAGAAATACTCGTCGACGGCCTCGGCGTCGAAGATGCGGTTGGCATAGGGACTGTCATCGGCCGGCGTGTAGCCGTACTTGGAGAAAACGGCGTGCACTTCGGCGCCTGTCGTTTCGTGCAGGAAGGCAGCAACCTCCGCGGCACTCTGACCCGCGCCGATCACGGCGAACCTGCGGTGCGTCAGTGGCGGGAGCTTGGCGAGGTTGGGAAGCACGTGATGGTTGTGAAATACCCGCGGGCCTGCGACGACACCTGCGGGGAGCTTCGCTCGCAGCCCTCCGCCGAGGACCAGGTTTCGTGCGCGCACGCTCTCGCCCGACGTCGAGGCGATCTCGAACGCACCGTCGGCGAACGTGACCGAGCTGATCTCCGAGCCGTAGTCGACCGGTACCGACACGCGTTCCGCGGCCCACCGGAGGTAGTCGTGGAATTCGACGCGCAGTGGGAAGAAGTCCTGACGATTGATGAAGTGTCCCAGACGATCGTGCTCGTTGAGGTAGCTCAGGAACGAGTACGAACTCGACGTATTACGTTGCGTCACCAGATCTTTGAGAAACGACACCTGCATCGTCGCTCCGGGCAGGAGCATGCCGGGATGCCACCCGAACTGGGACTTCTTCTCGAAGAACCTGGCGTTGATCCCGCCGTTGCGTACCGCCCTCTTGTCGTTGCGTACCGCGCGCTCGTCGTTGTACTCCTCGACCGCGATGGCCAAAGCCAGGTTCGACGGTCCGAAACCGATGCCAGCGATATCGAGTTCGGAGTTCCGCTCACTACACACGCGCCACTCCCTAGATCGTCGTGATTTCCGTGGGCCAATGCCCACGCAATGCGAGGTAAGTCTAACCTAATCATCAGCTTGTGTTCATGTACCCCCCGCGACGCGAAACTCGCACACGTCAGCAGACATCAGCACACACCGAATCCGCATCGAACGAGGAGGACGACCGGCGCCATGACACTTTCGACCTCGCCAGGGCCCGTGGACGGTTCCGGCGCGCAGGCCGCGCTCATCGACGAATCACTCTTGGCTGCAAACCATTTCGATCTCTACGGACTCGATTATCACTGTTCTGCCAGCGGTGCTGTGGCCTCGTTCGACGATCCCTCGCGCGCAGCCGAGTCACTCGCGCGCGGTGAGCACTCAGCGATCGTCGGTGCTCTCGCATTCGACACCGACGCGCCAAGCGCGCTGACCGCACCCGCGCACATCCGCTTCGACGTGCCACCCAACTCCTGGCCCACAGCTGGGCTGGCCACGGCAGCAGGCCCGATCACCGAAGCCCGCGTGGTCGCCGCGGAACCGCTCCGTGAAGAACACCGTGCCAGGGTCGCCGCAGCGGTCACAGTGCTCGCCGACTCGACCACTCCGCTGGCCAAGGTGGTACTCGCACGAAAGCTGTTGTTGGACACCACGCCGAGGTTGACACCGGCGGTGTTCCTGGCCGCCCTCGCCGCACAGAACCCGCATTCGGGACTGTTCCGCACGGAGCTCACTTCCGCGGGAGACGCCTACCGAGGCCGACATCTCGTGGGCGCGAGTCCCGAGGTACTCGTACGACGATGCGGACGTCAGGTGAGCGCTCACCCGCTCGCCGGTTCCACTCCACGCCATCATGACCCCAGCGTCGACGCCGAGCGCGCTGCGACGCTGAACTCGTCGGCGAAGGATCTCGCTGAGCACCGTTTCGTCGTCGATGCTCTGCGCAGTGCGCTCGCGCCGCTGTGCACCCGACTCGACGTACCCGATGCGCCAAGCATCGTGGGCACGTCGTCGATGTGGCACCTGGGCACGCCGATCGTCGGCGAACTGGCCGACCCGTCGACAACGGCCCTCGACCTCGCGATCGCCGTTCATCCCACCCCCGCGGTGTGCGGGACTCCCACCGGCGCAGCCAGGGAGTACATCCTCGCGACGGAGGGCGACCGTGGTTTCTACGGAGGTGCCGTCGGATGGTGCATCGGGAATCTCTCCCCCGACGATCATTCTCCCGACGATCTGCCCCACGCCGCGCGCCACGAAGTACTGCGCGGCGCCGACGGGCTGACAGTGTCGGACAGCAGGACTCCGCACGGCGCTGTGGCCCCTGGAGACGGCGAGTGGCTCGTGGCTATCCGGTGTGCGGAAATCGACTCGCGCACAGGAGCTCTGGCGACCTGGGCGGGTGGCGGTATCGTCGCCGACTCCGATCCCGACGCGGAAGTGGCGGAGACCACGGCCAAGCTACGTACCGTGCTGCGCGCTCTCGGCACCGACGAGATCTGACCTACCGGCGTCCGGCCGACATCGGCGCGCTGCAGCCACGAGCATCGGTCCCGCCATCACCGACGTGACCACCGCCATGACGACGACGATCATGTAGGTCTCTTCACTGAAGATTCCGAGACTCAATCCCGTTGTCGCGATGATGATCTCGACGACCCCGCGAGCGTTGAGCCCGCTCCCGACCGCCATCGACTCCCACCGGGACAATCGCGCAAGGCGAGCCCCGACGTAGCCGCCAACCAGCTTGGCGACGACGGCGACGGCGATCACCCCGACCGCCACTCCGGCAACTCCCGGAGAAGCGAGAGCCCTCAGGTCGACGTGTAAGCCGGCCGAGGCGAGGAACACCGGCGCAAGCACAGCCGTGGTGACCAAGCGGAGCGGCGTCACGACGCGCTCGGGACGTCGACCACAGGCGATCCCGGCAAGTAGTGCTCCGAGAACAGCCTCGAGATGCATCGCGTCGGTCGCCGCGGCACCGGCGACCATCGTGATCACCATCACCGCTGCCGACTGCGCATCGTGGCCACCGGATTCCAAGCGGGTCAACAGACGTCCGATCACCGGTCGCGCGACAAGCGCCACGGCAATCGAACCGATCATCGCCAGCAGCGTCAACGGCAGGTGCCAGCCGCGCAACCCCACGGTGACCATGGCTGACACCGCCGCGAGCGCCACCCAGGCGGCAAGGTCGGTGAGAGTGCCCGCCGACAGGATGAGCCGACCGAGCCTCGTCGGCAGCAGATGCAGGTCTCCGAGGATCCGAGCGATCACGGGAATCGCACTGACCGACATCGCGACACCGAGCAGAACTGCGAATTCTGTTGTGCTCGTGCCATCACCTGCGTTCGTACCGTCGCCGAGATATCGGGCAGGCAGCACCAGTCCGAGTCCGATGCCTGCGACGAGCGGAATCACGAAGGAGACACCGCTGATGACGCCGATCTTGCGCGCGTTTCCACGCACGAACGGACCGTCGAGCTCCGTCGCTGCAAGCCCGACGAGCAACACCACGGCGAGCGTGCCGACCGCGGATATCGCTGTGGTCGGCGTGCCGTCTGCGCTGACGACCACTCCCGTGACGTGCGGTGCCACCATGCCGAGGACCGACGGACCGAGCAGCACGCCCGCGACCAATTCGCCTGCCATCGAGGGGAATCCGAGCCGACGCGCGATCGCTCCGCACACGACTGCCGTTCCGAGGAGCAGCGCCAACGCTGTCAGCATGGCGGGCGTTGGCCGATCAGACGGTAGCCGGGGCGGGTTCGGCCCAACTCAGGCCGTCAGCCGATGGAACAAGCCCACCGTCGAGTAAGGGCGGTTCGGTCCCGTCGGTACCGACTGCCCCGCGTGCCTGGAACGCGTTCATCTCCTCCATGACGTCACGCACGACCTGCGTACCGAAGAGATGCCCCATCCGCTGACCCGAGTCGGTGTCCATGCCGCCGGTTCGCTCGGCCGCCTCGGTGAGAGCGGCCGTCGACGCAGAGAAGCGCTCGATGATCTGTTCCGGGTCGGTGAGAGCCTGTTCGCCGGAGTAGGCGCCCGCGACCAGCGACACGAATGCGGTCATGTCGTTCCGGTCGAAGTTGGTGACCTTACGCGCCTTCCAGAAGTACGAGTCCTCGGACTGCTCCATGTCATAGAAAGCCGACAAGAACTCATAGAAGACCGCGTACTCGCGACGGTACCGACCCTCGAACTCGGTGAACGCCCGCTCCTCGGTCATCGCACCTGCCAGCACACTGTTGATCGACCGCGCCGCCAGCACACCCGAGTAGGTCGCGAGATGAACCCCGGTGGAGAACACCGGATCGATGAAGCACGCGGCATCGCCGACGAGCACCATTCCGTTGCCCCAGAAGCGGGTGTTGGCATACGAATAGTCCTTGCGGATTCGGATCTCACCGTAGGTGCCCTCAGTGACGCGTGTGGCGTCGGACAGCATGTCCTTCACGATCTCGCAGCGATCAACGTAGTGCAGCAGTGTCTCTTCCTGCGCATTGAGCACGTGCTCGGCCTTGTCGCGCGAGATCACGGCTCCGACGCTGGTCAGCGTGTCCGACAGCGGGATGTACCACATCCATCCCTCGTCGAACGCAGCGCAGAGGATGTTGCCGCTGTCCGGCGCGGGGAAGCGCTTGCCGTTCTCGAAGTATCCGAACACCGCGACGTTCTGGAAGAAGTCGGAGTAAATCCTCTCTCCGCCTGCATGTTTCGACAAACGCGTCGTGTTACCCGACGCATCGACGACGAACTTCGCGTCGATCCGGTGCTCGACCCGGTCGGCGTCGACGTACCGGATACCCGTGACCCGGCCGGACTCGTCGGTGATGGTCCCGTTGACCCTGCTGCGCTGCCGCACGTCGACTCCCTGCTCCGCGGCGTTCTCGAGCAGAATCTGGTCGAACTTCATGCGCTCGACCTGGTACGCGTATGACCCCTCACCCGCGAACTCCGGCGAGATGGCAAACAGGAAGTTCCACGGCACCGGATTCTTGCCCCAGCGGAAGCTGCCGCCCCGTTTGTGCATGAATCCCGCGTTCTTGATCTTCTCGTCGACGCCGAGTAGTCGGCATACGCCGTGAATCGTTGAGGGAAGCAGTGATTCGCCGATCTGGTACCGGGGAAACGACTCCTTCTCCAACTGCACCACGCGGTGGCCGCTGCGAGCCAGCAGTGTCGCGACCGTCGACCCTCCCGGTCCGCCGCCAACGACGACGACGTCGGCTGTCTCACTGATCGGTTCCCCGCCGTGGGTGACGTCGCTCATCGGAGCTCTCCCTCGTTGGCGCCGGAAACGCTCTCCGCGGTGAGCTCACGAACCCAGGAGCCGACGACCGGATCGGCGGCCATACTCACCAGATCAGCCCTGTGTGCACCAGCGGCGCGCCAACGTTCGATCAGTGACATCAGCCGCACCGAGTCCAAACCGACGTCGAGAACGTTTGTGTCATCGGTGATTTCGCTCTCGTCCACACCCAGGATGCCGGCAATGTCGGCGATGATCCGTTCTCGGGTGAGTACCGTATTCGTTGTGGCCATGCCGTCCTCTCTGATGACGTGCAGTGAATCGCGAGCACCGAGGCTCGTTCTCTGGTAAGCATAGGCTTACCAAATTTAGAGAAGAGGCCCGCCCCTACGCTCCGCTAAGGCTAGGGTAAGCTAACTGCTTATGGTTGGCTGCTGTCGTCGATTGCCTGAGATCGCCGCATTACCGACTGCCCGGGTGGGGTGTTGATGCGCGCCACGTCAGCGCAGCAGGGATTGTGGTTCGCTCATCGAGTCGCGCCGAATCCCGATGTGTTCACCATCGGTCAGCTCGTCGACTTCGACGCTCGGCCCGAACCTGGTCGCC
This sequence comes from Gordonia sp. 852002-10350_SCH5691597, assembly GCF_001665715.1. Lineage (NCBI taxonomy): Bacteria > Bacillati > Actinomycetota > Actinomycetes > Mycobacteriales > Gordoniaceae > Gordonia > Gordonia sp. 852002-10350_SCH5691597. The sequence continues at coordinate 5,241 of NZ_LZMO01000059.1, read as the reverse complement.
TCTCCGCCGCCGTTCGCCAAGCCGTCGCTGAAGCCGACGGATTGCGCTCGGTGTTCTCCGAACAGGACGGCGGCGTGACTGTCGAACTCGGCGCACCGATCGAGGTCGCCGATCACGATCTCGGCGACGACGCCGACGCAATCGATGAGTATGCGCAAGCCGCGGTCCAGGTGGCGATAGACCCCGCATCCGGCCCATGCGCAGTCGTCGAGATCTTGCATGCGGGCGGGTGCACGGCACTACTCGTCGTCGCACATCACATCGTGATCGATGCCTACGGCCTCGGTCTGCTTGTTCGACGCATCGGCCGCCTCTACGCGGATCCGGGTGATACCCGACGCCTCGGGAGCGTCGTCGACCTTCCGCCGGAACCCGATGCCGGTGCGAGCGCAGCATTCTGGAGCCGCGAGCTCGCGCGCGTCACTGGTCCCCTGACCTTGGGCGACACGCCACGTGGCCATCGGATCGCAGCCGCTGTGCACACGACTCGATCCGTAGTCGGCGGTGCGGGCGGAGCCGCGATGTCTCCTGATCGTCTCGCCGCCGCCGTTGCGGCGTTCTGTGCGCGCGCGACCGACAGCGACGACGTCGTGATCGGCTTCCCGATGATGAACCGATTCGGCTCTCCCACAGCCAATGTCGTGTGCACGACGGTCAATGTCGTCCCGCTGCGCGTTACGGTCGCACCTGCGGTGACGGCCGACGAGCTCGCCGCCGACGCCGCCGCTGGGATTCGCCGGATCGCTCCCCATGCGCGTTACCGCGGCGAGGACATTCTCCGCGACGCACGACGCCGCGCTGTCGACGGTGTCGTGGGACCGACGGTCAACGTCAAGCCCTTTGGCTCCACCGTCACCTTCGAAGCCGGAACTCCCGAGTCCCGAAGTGCCGAATCCCGAACACCCGATTCCCCAACACCTGATTCCTCAAGTACCGAATCACTCGCCGCCTGCGCGATTACCGCGACGGTCCGCTCGCTGCGTCGTGGTCCGGTTGTCGATCTCTCGATCACAGCGCTCGACCTCGGGCCGTCGGACCCCGACCGCTCCAGCCCCGACCGCTCCAACCCCGACCGCTCGGACCTGGAACTCACAGTCGACGCCGACGCAGCCATCTACAGCCGAGCACACGCCGCTCGGATCGCCGACTCACTTGCGGCATTCGTCGGCGAATTCCTGCGTGAGCCGACACGTCCCGTCGGCGCCATGCGGATCGTCGAGCACATATCCGATGGGCCAGAATCCGATGGGCCAGAATCCGGTGCGCCCGACACCCGGCGAGCACACGTGGTGGTTCTCCCTTCCGGCACGACAGCACCGATCGACCCGACCCCGCTCGATGCCCGCATCGCGGCTGCCGAACCCGATACGATCGCGGTGCGATTCGGCGACGACACCATTGATTTTCGCGAACTCAATCGTCGCGCAGACGACCTCGTGGCACGCCTGGGCCCAGTCGTTCCCGACTCGGTCATCGCGATCGCACTCCCCCGTGGCATCGACCTGATCGTCGCGTTGGTCGCCGTGATGCGTAGTGGCGCAGCCTTTCTCCCGCTCGATCCTGGATTTCCTGCCCACCGCAGAGAAGCCAGCATCGCCGACGCCGCACCTGTCGCCATCATCGAAGCTCCCATAACCGAACCCGCCGTCGTGGCATCCGGAGGCCGCCATGTTCAGATCCGTCGCCTATCCGATCCGCGCCCACTGCCGGTCACGGCCATGTCGGGCGACCCGGTCGGCAACTCGGCTGCCTACTTGATCTACACGTCGGGGTCGACGGGCACACCGAAGGGTGTGGTGATCCCGCACCGTGCCCTGCGGAACTTCGCCGATCACATGGTCAGTGGACTAGGCCTGGGGCCGCGCAGGTCTCTGCTGGCGGTGACGACGATATCGTTCGACATCGCACTCTTGGAGACACTCGTGCCGCTGTCGGCGGGAGCATGTGTGGTTCTTGCCGACAACGACGACATCCACGATCCGGCGCGACTCGCGGCGCTCATCTCGCGACACCGGCCGGACGTGGTCCAGGCCACGCCGTCGTTGTGGTCGGCATTTCTCGGTGCGGGATGGGGGTCCGCACTGGCGAATGTCGACGTCCTCGTCGGCGGCGAGCAGTTGCCCTCCGACGTCGCTCGAGGTCTCGTCGCTTCCGCACGGTCGGTGCGCAACATGTACGGACCGACAGAGACGACGATCTGGTCGACGACGGCTGAGGTCGACGACGACGCCGACGTCACCATAGGCACACCGATCGCGAATACCGGTGTCCGCGTGCTTGATTCGACGTTGCACCCGGTGCCCGTCGGACGTGTCGGCGAGCTCTATCTCAGCGGCGACGGACTCGCTCGCGGATACCGCGGCCTGCCCGGCATGACCGCCGCCCGATTCGTCGCCGACCCGTTCACCGACGGCGCGCGCATGTATCGCACCGGAGATCTGGCGCGCATCCGCCCGGACGGACGGCTCGACTGCCTCGGCCGCACCGACCACCAGGTCAAGGTGCGCGGGTTCCGAGTCGAACTAGGCGACATCGAGACCGCACTCTCCGCCCTCCCCGCCGTCGCGGGCGCGGTGGTGACCTCCGTGGACGGGCGACTCGTCGGCTACGTCACCACGCACTCCGACAGCAGCTCTGCTGACAACACAGACTCTGCCTACAACACAGCGCTGGCACAGTCGTGGCGGAGCGAACTCGCCACGATCCTCCCCGACTACATGGTGCCGTCAGCGCTCGTCGTGCTCGATGAGTTTCCCCTCACGCCCAACGGCAAGATCGATCGACGAGCACTGCCCGCCCCCGACTATGCCGCGCAGGCCGCCCGATCGCGACCGCCATCGGGTCCTGTCGAGACCGAGCTCGCCGACGTATTCGCCTCGGTGCTCGGACTTCCCACGGTCGGTGCGGAGGACAACTTCTTCGCGCTCGGCGGCGACAGCATCGTCGCCGTGCGAGTGGTCAGCGCGGCGGCATCGGTCGGCTGGGAGATCACGCCACTGGAGATCTTCGACCATCCCACGGTCGAGGGACTGGCATCGGTCGCGCGCAGCGTCAGCAACGCAGAACCCGCCCACCAGCAGTTCCCGACAGACCAGCAATTCCCGAGAGACCAGCGGTTCTCGGCAGACCAACCGTTCTCTGCAGACCGGGCGGGCGCCACTACTGCGGGGATTGACGACGACGAACTCAACGAACTGATGGAGGGTGACCTGCTGTGAGCGCAGCGCTCGAAGACGTCCTACCCCTCACCGGTCTGCAGGAAGCGATCGTCTACCGATCGACGGCCCCCCGTGGCGCCGATGACGTCGATCCGTATCTGATCCTCGCCGACCTCGATCTCACGACCGTCCTCCCACAGGAAGTAGACGTCGACCGGCTTCGTGAGGCAATCGCGACGGTCACCGCTCGACACGCGATGCTGCGAACCTCTTACACACGTCGACGGACCGGCGAGCCCGTCGCGCGCGTGCACACCGCGGTCGAGGTGCAACTGCCCGTCGTCGACATCTCCACTCTCGACGACGGCCTTGACACACTGCGCGCCGACGCCCGCTCAGCCGGCATTGCACTGACTTCACCTCCGCCACTGCGCTTTACACTCGCGACCGATTCCGGCCGCCCTCGCTGGCTGTTCGTCGTGGCACACCACGTTGCTCTGGACGGGTGGTCGCTGCACCTGATGTTCAGCGAGATCCTGCGCGCGTACCGTGGCGACACGCTCGCGCCGATACGCCCGATCAGCGACTACGCACGCTGGATTGCCTCACGGGGTCGCGATGTCGGTCCGTGGGTCGATGCCCTCGCGGATCTCGAGGCGTCGACGATCATGGACATCGTCGAGCCGACCACGCCAAGCGTGCCGTTACGCACACGCCTGAGCGTCCACGTATCCGCCGCGTTGCGTGACGTGGCGACGCAGTCGTCGGCGACACTCAACACCGTCATCCAACTCGCGTGGGCGCTTGTCCTCGCTGACCGCAACGACAGCGACGACGTCGTTTTCGCAACGGTCGTCTCGGGACGGGATCCCTCGGTGCCCGGCGTCGACGAGATGGTCGGCATGCTCATCAACACGGTCCCGGTTCGGGTGCGCATCGACCCGGGCGAGACCGTCGGCAGCACGCTGACACGACTGCAGCGCGAGCAACTCGCCCTGCTCAGCAGCCATCACGTGCCGCTGGCCGACATCATCTCGGCAGTCGACCTCGGCGGCCCGATCTCGTCGCTCGTCGTGTTCGAGAGCTTCCCTCGCGGAGATGTGCGCCCCCGCATCGAGGATGACAACGACTTCACCGCAACGCTTCTCGTCGAGGACGAACCCTCGATCGGGCTGGTACTCGAACGGCGTGGAGCCGACCCGCATCTGCTCGAGGAGGTCATCGCCTGGCTGACTCTGCTCGCGCACTCGCGTGAGGAACTCCTTGGTAGCCTCACGGTGACCCAGTCGGCCACGACCCCGCCGCCAGAATCGCTCCCCTCAGAATCGCTGCCATATGTCCCGGTGGCCCAGCAGATCTCGGATGCCGCACTACGCCGTGCACGACGAACCGCACTCGTCTCGGGTAACCGACGCGTCGGCTACCGCGAGCTGGATGTGCTCGCGGCGCGAACCGCTCATGTACTGAGCGCTCGCGGCATCGAATCCGAATCCGTTGTCGCAGTGGCATTGCCGCGTGGCATCGACATGGTCGTCGCGATCCTTGCCGTTGCCCGTCTCGGTGCGGTCGTCGCACCGATCGACCCGACCTACCCTCCGGCTCGTATTCGATTCATGCTCGACGACGCCGCTCCCGTACTCGTGCTCGACGAGCAGACCTTCGACGAGGTTCGCGCCGACGCCGTCGATTCGCCCGAACGAGCCCCGCACACGCCGCATCCCGAGTCCGCCGCGTATCTGATCTACACGTCAGGATCGACCGGGACACCGAAGGGCGTTGTGGGTACAGCTGCGGCGCTGGCGAATCGCATCGCGTGGGCCGCGCAGCGGTGGGACGGATCCGTCGTGCTCGCCAAAAGCGCCATCGCGTTCATCGACGGCACCACAGAGATCCTCGGCGCACTGGCGGCAGGCGCAACGGTCGCCATCGCGGACGACACTTCCGCGCGCGACCCGATGGCACTCGTCGAGCTGGTCGACCGCCACGCCGTCGACCAGGTCACAGCCGTGCCGTCGTTGGCGAGAGCACTCGTCGACCTCGCCCTGGAGAGCCGCGGCACCGACAATCCGGTCACCGACAGCCC